>NZ_JBDFXP010000014.1:0-114884 GCF_040911965.1 Phocaeicola sp. RTP21359st1_B8_RTP21360_211022 | reverse complement strand
CGCAGCTTAAAAAAATGAGTCGATTTTTATAGTCAATGAAAAAAAAGAAGGCGCATCGTGTATTACGACACACCTTCATTTAGTAGGTCAAATGCTGATGCCGTCCTTTAAAACGACTGGAGTTATCGTTGTAAGTGATAACTTCTTCAGACATCATTAATCTCTACTTTCCAATCTTATACATATTATCACGGGAGTCAAATCGCACACCGCAAAAAATGTAGTCAGGTGTACGCACTGCCCTTGCTGTGTATATATCCTTGCAGTTGCATTCTTCAAGGTATCCTGCCAAACTATCCACCATAATAGCGCAACTTAACTCCGCTGTTTGATGCTTGAACCGCCTGCCGTTTATTTCGACTAACACATAAGGGACAAAAAAATCAAACGGGCTATTGCTTTCGGGGGATAAGATACCGATGTCTATCAGTCTGACAGGATTTAACTTTTCGTCCTTTGCCTTGTCGTTGTCCTTTTCAATTTGTTCACGTAGCAAGCGGAGATAGCAATCTTTCTTCGCTTCAAAAGTATGTATCGACTTAATCCACTCACGAATCCGTTTCTTAAAGTATGCCATACTATTGGAAACAAAGAGCGTTATCCGTCCGTCTATGACAAAACCGTAATCGGTCATACCACTCCATTTACCCATACATTTATGGCGTACAGGTTCCCATGTCTTGCCTCCTACAAGGGCAACAAATTCATCTACTGCTGCTTTCTCTTTCCTTTTCATTGTATATAGTTTTTAAAATTCAGGAATAGTTGCTTTCTCAATCAAAACGTTGTCGGCATAATACTCAATCGCCCCCGTCGTAACACCAATATCCTGACAAACTGTTCTGAGATAGTTTTGATAGTCGTTTCCAGAAAAGTTCTTACCACATAAGTTTTTGAAAATCATCGGAATGGATATATCGTCTGTACTCGATAGTATCACTTTGCCATTCTGCCTAATCTCTGTTTTCATAATGTTATTTTTTTTATTGTTACTATTTCCCTTTTTTCGGCCTGTTTGCGACCTTTGGGATTTATTTTTCTGCCTCCAAAAGGTGGCGGAAACAATCTGACAAGGCTGATGCGGAAAAATACGCTCGACAGACGGAGAGGAAGATTTTTACGACTCACTCGCAGCGGAACGCCGGCATTGGCAAGATTGGAGCAGCCTATTACCTTTGCGGGAAAATAAGTCCACGAGAGGTCGCACGGCAGCAGCAAAACGATAATAAATGACAATCAAATAGAAAGGGATGAATAAAACTGTAAAACAGGGGTGTTAAAACAGGGTAACGGACAACCGGAACGAATTGCCCGTACTATATCGGAGGAAGGTGAACTATAAAGGGAGGTGGAATCGGATGGATTGGCCCATCTCTTGATAATTGCAGAATGACGACTGCATTAAATCATAGGGAATGAGTAAGTCTTTTTGATAAGACAGAATGCAGTTCGGAACAGGCAATCTGAAAAACAATGGTTTTTGTTTGCTTGTCCGCCAATCTTTCGTTATCTTTGTCAAAATGAAGACAGCAGACGGTACTTTCAGGTACGGTCATTGTCGTGACATGGAAGATTCATACTCGGCTTGGAAACAGGCGGAGATTGATATACATATTATACGTTCACTGAACGTCTTGGAATAGAAAACTAACACTTATCAAAAAGACAAGATGTATAGCAAAATATTCATACTGTATGTTTATACAGCAAGGGTTTGCTTATCTGCCTTTTAGGTATGGCAGTACCTCTATTCCGGAATAGTGTGGGTTCATGCTGTTCTTTAGGGTGCAAGGTGGACATAATTCTTAAAAACACATTGAATATGAAACAGATTTCCTTGCACGTGTACCAGTCCATCGACGGTTGTCCAGCTCCTTCGGACAAGCATTTTGATGCGGCTGTGGATGCCTCCAGTTGTGTGCTGATTGACGAAGAAACTTACCTGCGTATTTATATGAACCATTTGGGTTGGCCGATTACGGCGAAAGAGACTTTGGTTGTGACGAACGGCGGCATCGACCTGACGGAGAATGAACGAGTGAAGTTCATCCAAGGAGATGCAGTGGCAGAACTGAGACAGATGAAGGAAGACGGCGACGGTATGGTGGTGGCTTACGGTGAGGAAATCGGGGCTTTACTCTTGGATAACGGGCTGGCGGACGAAATCACAGTGACAACCGTTCCGGTACTAATCGGCGGCGGCGAAAAGGCATTGGAATGCGGATTGAATGACGGCAGAGCTTGGATTGTGCGGTCAAATAAGGTGCTGGTGGACGGAAAAATGAGGACGGTGTACGGGAAGGTCTAATATGACAAATAGATATTATAGCAAAAGTGCAGCAACCAATTGCTGCACTTTTATTATAAAAGACGTGCCCTAAACATGCTAAATAGGCGAAAAGTAAGGCAAGTATATTACTTTTTAAGCCGAATACTAAAAAAGGTAGAGAAAGATATAAGGAGGATGGAGCCTCCGAAGATATAAAAATACAGCACACCAACTAAACCGGTACATAGGTAAAGCCGGGCAATACATCAGAACTAATAGCGTACTTTGCCATATCACGCTATGGCTGACAAAACAGCCTTTACATGAATGGCAAAGGAGTTAACGCTACGGCTCGGAATATGCGAAAACAAGATGGCTGTTATACGATTGAGCTGCCATAGAGATTTAGAACTTTTAGTCCATTCGCTGTAGCCTTACGATAAGTATAAAACGTACCACCCTTGGGGTTTCCGTCATACCAGGCAATAAGAGACGAACTGTGAAAAACCATATAGTCGTTGCGTCGAAGCAAACAGCCATGGTAGTAGTGTTCGCTCAGGATGATAACATCATCCGAGTTACAGAGAATAGTATCATACCGGGCTTTCATCGCATCGTTCCACCGCTCGGATTGTCCGCGATACGGTACTACGGCAATAACTTGCAGACTTGACAATTCGGACTGCAACGCAAGAGCAACTTCTGCCGCCAGCATATCAAACCCCATGGCACAACCACAGTAAAAATGACGATAACCTCCAGAGTATGCCTTGGTTATCGCTACCTTTAATTGCAGCTTCAGTTGCTTCCTGTATAGGAATGGAATATTGCGGTGTCCACTGAAGCAAACGGACACTGCCTTATCATACTTTGTCTGGGTCATATTATTTCACTTTGTAATGGGTTCTTGCGAGGAATATACCTCCGAGTACATTAGCACCAAGGCTTTCAAGCTGATTGGCATAGGTAGCATAACTCAGCCCTTTGGTTATCACATCATCAAAGACTACCACAGACCTGCCGTTGAAAAAAGCCGAATCAAACTCAATGACGTTTACCTTACGGACTTCTTTCTCTGCCTTACGGTTTTCGTGAATGGTTAGCCTCTCACCACCCACTGATACATGGTCATAACCATTGATAGCTCCCGTCAGTTCGCATACTCTTTGGCAGAATGCTTTGTAACGTATCTCGTTCTTCTTATCGGTGGATGCCGGTACGGGAGAAAATACAATGTTGGTACATGATGTTCCATAACGTCCGGTCATGTTGGCTGCCGTGCGTTGAGCAACCTCTTCGTATGCCCGTCCATCCTTGAAATCAAAGACTAACTTGCGGTCTGCTATCTCACGCTCACTCACATTGCGTATGCGTGCAGGAAAATACTTACAGAACCATGCCTGTGGCTTGTCCAACTGTTTTTGAAGTTCTATGTCTATCGTCTTTGCCATAACTCTGATAATTTTTCTTTTTCCCTCTTTTTGAAGGCTGTTCAGCCTGCTGAGGGATATTTTCTGCCATCAACTGCCGCCCAAGAATACCGATAAGACAAAACGGGGACAAGAAATACGCTCTGACGTGTCAGAGGAAGATTTTTCGTTCCAGCGATAGTGGCGATTTGATGTTTGGTAAAAGGCGGCTTACTTTGCGGAAAATATGACTACGGCAGAGCTAACCGACAAACAGAATATGCTTTCTTACTACAGGCGGTTGTCATATAGACATGTAGAATAGGTGCAAGATTTATAAAAGGAATGGGTGGGCAGTGGAGCGTCTGTGGCTTGCCGGTCCAAACTTCCCGATGAAGTGACCGTACAACTTAGTCTCAAATCTGGCGAAGCGTAAGCCTTGGCAGTTTGTGACCGAGGTGTACGGTCTTTTCATGTTTGGCTTCCGTAAAGAGTCTTTCACTCACCCCATAGCAGCTCTGCTGCCATAAGGTGAGTGAATGTCTCTTGCGGACAAGTCCTGTGACGCTCCGCTGATGGTGTGGGGCGAAGCTATAAAAACAAACAGACGGCATTGCCGGTTACAAAAGAACAGATAGCAGAGGTCGCTGCAAGGACAACAGGTTGGCTTGATTGACACTTGTGGCAAATGTGCCATCGTCCTTGCTTTATCCCAAAGACTGGTACACAGCATATAGCAGACTTGTATGCCATTTGCCGTGTACCGGTCAGGGCGAACATCTTCTATAAAAGTTGAGCATGTACAATTAAAAGAGGAAATTGTATGGGTAAGACTTTATGATATAAAAGTGATATGGCTTATAAATTATCGGTGCTATTTTAGATTAGTGCCACGATTTTGCTAACTTTGCAAGTGAGTGAAAACGAATTTGATATAAGTAATGAAGCCATAACCCCCATATCCGATTATGTCGAAATACACCGTAATGTTGTAAATTACCAGATTGAAACGGGCCGCTTCATTCAAATAAAAATACGATGAATGCAAGACTATTGTTCATACTCCTGCTTTTCACAATTGGGGCATTGTGGTATATTATCGGCTACTGGCGACGAAAAGCAGGAGAAGCGGCATTCGCCGCCGCACGGTTGACCGAAAAGAGCGAGGAACGTGAACGTTACTGCCGTCTGGCGGTAATGGCCGGTCATCGGGAAGCCTGCCGTATGTTCTGTCTCTTGCATCCCGAACGGTTTGATGGCCATTCTCCCCATAAGCCGTTCAAGTTACGAGGCATCCGAATCTCCTTTTACGGATATTACTATCCGTCACGATACAATGCGCTGCTCAATGATGAACAGAGGGCTTTCTGCCATTCCATCTACCAGTTCAAACAAGGAGATATACACGGAATCGAGTTCTTTAAAACGTGTATGAATGCCTTGCAACTGAAAAAGAGACCTTACCATATAATGTTCATGCCGTGTAGCAACTGGATAAAATACGGTCAACGGTTCAAACGGCTCGACTGGTACATCGGAAAGCACCGACAGGATTTAACTTCAGGACTGTACGACGTTGATATTTGCGATGCACGAGAAAGCCTGCATGAGGCCAAAGGTGGAGAGAAGCGTATCCTCGAACGAAACTACCTCATTACCGGAAAAATCAAAGGGAAAGAGATTATCATCATAGATGATGTGCTGACAACCGGGCAAAGCGTGGTGGATTACAAGGAAGAGATAGAACGGTGCGGTGGCAAAGTAGTGGCGGCTATCTTCTATGGCAAGACGCTCTCCATGCCTTCGATGCTCCTTGTACAAATACACGTCTGGGGCAACCATATTGCCCATATTATTGAACGGATGACAAAGTAACCGGAACGTTTTCAGCCCTTTTCACTTCTCTTTTACAAACCTGCCAATGCTGATATACACTCCTGCCGGATGGATTGGATATAATCGAGTATAAGCGAGGGGCTGATACTCCTGCCATTGAGTTTGCAGGTGATATGCAGGTGTTCGCCGGTGCTGCGTCCTGTGGAGCCGGTAATGCCAACCACATCACGAGGATGAACTATTGCCCCTTTGACGATAAGAATTTTAGAGAGATGACAATAACTGACGGTGTACCTACCATGCCGCAAGGTTACATACTTGCCGGAAGTCTTGTCCTGTCCGACCTTCACGACCACACCCTCCATCATGGCCATCACCTTGTCGCCACGTGCGCGCAAGTCCAGTCCGCCATGAAATTTACTCTTTCCCGTAAACGGGTCCTTACGGTAGCCATAAGGCGAAGTGACCTTGATATAACGTAACGGGTAACTTACACTCAAGTAACGATCCATCCACTTTTTCTTATCCATATCTGCGGATACCGGGATACCTGTTGAAACTTCCTGTACGGAAATCTCGCTTTCGGATGCCGGTTCCGCTTGGTCTAACCCCATATCCAATACCTCCATCTTGTAGCGTGTTGGGGTAACGGCAACGGTATTGAATTGTGCTTTGGCTGGCGTGATACATAATGAGACACCCGTCATCATCAATAATAAAATCTTTCTCATGGCAGCAAAGTTAGCACGCTCTTCTTATGGTCTGTCCATTGCCGACTGTTTTCTCTCCAAATATAACTATTTAATCAATTTTGAATATGATTATTTGCGAAAAATCATATTCAAAACATTAAAAATATCACTTTATAATCACTTATAAAGAAATGTTTTAGTCATCAGATAAGAAATCGCTCTATATTTGCTGAGTATAATTTTATAACATCGTTCAGAATATGAAAAAAGAACAATTTGAGTTCAACGAACTGCCTTATCCGACATTGGCCCGCTTTGGGCTTACCCAAGAAATGATTGAAGATTTGCCCCTGTGTATCCTGAAAGAAATCGGGAAAGGCGGCTACTCGCCGGTACTGCCCATGCGTGTCACTAACGAGAATGGCGAAGTAATCGAGAGTCGCAGTCGGTTTGCCTTTATCCGTATGGATAGCGGCGAGGTGGATGTGGTCTTTTATCCCACACTGAAGTCGTCACCACTGGAATGCTACAACGAGGAGCAGCAAAAACAGTTGCTTGACGGCAAATCCATCATTGCAGACGTGGCTATGGCGGACGGACGACGCAGTAAAGCTTTCGTGCAAATCGACGAGGAGACAAAACAGGTGATGTATGTTCCGACACCCATCATCGCCCGTAACCTGAAAGTGCTGGCAGAGGTAATGCACTTAGGTACAGTAGAAGTAAACGGAATGCAGCATGGTGAGCCTCTGACGGTGGCAGTGGATGGCGAACCTGTCACGGTAGGCATCGACCTTCACAACAAGACAGGCATCCGTTTCTGCGCAGGTGACGCGCAGAAATGGAAAGAGCAACCCAAGCGTGAATGGGATAAGTACACCTTCGGTTGCTACGGTTGCTGGGTGATGGATGATGACGGCATTCTCGACTACGTTCCAGAGGAGGAATACACCGAAGAACTGTGGAACGAACAGAAGAAAAGCGGTGAGCGTAACCGAATGGCAGGTATTCACAAATAAAACCTATTTAATATAAGCGTATGGCACAACAGAAATATTATCCCGAAGAGATTCTCGTCGAGAAGATGCAGAGCGGCGAATACGGCTGGCTCGATTACATCAACCATTTTTCTGCCGAGTGGCAGGAGGAGTACGCCCATTACTGTGAGGAAAAAGGACTCACGGTCTGCGAAGATTCTGCCGCCGGGTTTGTCCGTTTCAAAGACGAACAATTGGAAGCGGCTATGAAATACGGCAACGCATAACAAGTAACCATCATAACATCAGACTATGACGATACGAACAAACACTAATCCTCGGCAGATGGACTTGCAACCCGAAATGCGCAATCTACTGATGCGTAACGGACTTCAAGCCCATGTCGCATTTGACGGAGGCGGCTACCGGCTGATTGTGCAAGGGCATGATTCACCGTTATTGGTCTATCCTATAACAGAACGACAGATGTTGGCTCTGACGGACTGGGGAACGAATACGGCCAACAAGAAAGCCTACAACATACTCACGAGTATCATAGGAAAAGACTTCTATATGCCGAAAAATTTCGTCCATGCCCGCAATGCCAACGGTCGCGTGGCGATGGGGCTACATGGCTACCGCATCGGTATCGGTGAGTACGGACACATGGGGCGACTGGGTATGCCCCCTCCATTCCTTGGTTGGACACCACGCGAACAGTGGGGTTTCCACCTACGCAGAGTTGGTGGGCAGCTTTTCTTTCCGGGGCCATCCATCGTACCCGAACGCCCAGACGGGCGCATGAAGCCCGGCGAACTGCAATCGGGTGGCTACGGCTTTTACTACAAAGGCGGTCAACAGGAGCAACCCATTGTACAGCAAGATGTATTGAAGAACTTGCAGGAGGTCATTACACCGCTTGTCAGCCGTCCGCGCAGCAAGGAACCGGCACAAGCATACAAGGAGTTGATTGCTTCACCAGTCTATTTTTCCAACGAGAAATGGTCGGAGTGCCTTACTTCGCACGGTCTTATCGTGGATATGGAACGGAGGACACTGACCGTACAATCGGAAAGTGTCAATGCCGATATGGTCTATGACCTGACGGAAGAAGAAGTGAAAAAACTGGCTACCGCATCCATCGAGGAACAACCTGTGGAGAAACGGCTGGATCTGCTGAACGGCATTATCGGAGCGGACTTTGCCGATAAAGTAACGATGGAACAGCTCAACAGCGAACAACACATCAGTATCGGCCTGCATCCCGAAGTGCGGCATGAACTGGAAGAACGGCAGCGGCAGGAACAAGAATTATTCATGCAGCAAGAAACTCCGATGCGGCAGGAATACATACAGGGCAGTATCGGTGCAGCCGTGGACGGGCGTGACCTGCAACTACTCAACGAAAGCAAAGGCTGGTATCGTGAGGAGAAACATGGCCGGGAAGTAGAGGTCAGTGACATTGCCGTGCAACCGGCACAGACGGAGGGTAAATACAAGATGTCCGCTGTTATTGACGGACAGGTCATCAGCCACGAAATCAGCCAGAAAGACTACGACAAGTTTCTTGCTGTGGATGATTACCACCGGATGAAACTTTTTTCGAAGATTTTCAACGAGGTGGATATGAAGACACGTCCTGAAGCGAACAAGGGGCTTGGCGTGAAGATATTCGCTGCCCTTACCGCCGGTGCGGTGGTGGCATCGGAAGTCGCACATGGCTTCCATCACCACTACTCTCCGGAGTTCTATGGCGAACGTTTCAGCGGACCGCCACATCCATACTTCAAGCCCGGCGTAGATACACCGAGAGATGTGGCCATCCGTAATTTCGAGGCACAGATGAATCAAGATATTAATGAAATGAGAAGAGGGAGGTAAACCTATGAGAGACGGAGACCTTACATACGATGACTTTCTGCAACGACTAAACATCCAGGACGTATTGATTGATGCAGGGTATCACCTGAACCGTCGTGACGGTCTGCGCTATCCCTCGTATGTTCGTTTGGACAGCGACGGCAGACGTATCCGTGGTGACAAATTTATTGTGACACAACAAGGAAAATGCTGTTTCCACGCACAACAACAGAAAGTTTATAACATCATTTCCTTCATCAAGGAGCATCCGCACTTTTTCACGGAGTACCATGCGGGTATGTCTCCGGACAGACTGGTGAATCTTGTCTGTAACAGATTACTGAACATTCCTGTCACTGAACGGAAAACCCGAATAGTGAACCCTAAACGAGATGTAAAGCCATTTGACATAGCGGATTACGACATTCATAAGTTCAATCCGCAGAATCGGGAAACGCAGAAAAAATTTTATCCTTATTTTAAAAGCCGAGGTATCGACCTTTATACACAATATGCCTTCCATCGGCATTTTTATCTGGCTACGAAACATCGGGAGGACGGTGCGACCTACACGAACCTGTCCTTTCCACTAACCCTGCCCAAAGGCGACGGAGCGATTGTGGGACTTGAAGAACGAGGACGTGCCCGTATGGACGGGAGCGGCAGCTACAAAGGCAAAGCCGCAGGGAGCAATTCAAGCGAGGGACTGTGGATTGCCAGCCCTGCCCGCACTTCTCTCACCTCCGCCAAACATATCTATTGGTTCGAAAGTGCTTATGATGCGATGGCATATTACCAACTTCATCAGGCACAGAACAAGGATCTGCGAAAGGCGGTATTCATCTCTACCGGAGGGGCACCGAGCCAGCAGCAATTCAAAGGAGCGATAAAAGCAACTCCCCATGCCTCACATCATCTTTGCTTCGATCATGACCGTGCCGGACAAGTCTATGCTATCCACTTTGCTCTCACTCATGCAGGCTGGAACTTCTCCACCTGTCTGTCACAAACCGGCAGACTGATTGTACAGAACAACAGCGAAGACTATTCACAGTATGAAATAGAACTTGAACCATTCAATTTTGAAAAGATTACAGCCATTCTGGGTATAAATGATGCAAAACAAAATTTGAAGAATGGGGAGCGTGACGACATGGGAATTGGTGACGGCTATCTACAGGAAATGAAAATGGTTTGTATGGATGAGTACGAAATGGCTCGTGACGAAGGTTCTGCCAGTGAGGAAGAATTAGAGAAAATGAGAAGCAATCTGGAAGCCATCGAAAAAGCGATTGATGCTTCCATTTCCGGTCCGGAAGCTACAGGATGCATCTTGTATGAATCTGCCGCAGAGGGTTATAAGGATTGGAACGACCAGCTACTCGGCAAACGGATAAAACCAGAGAAGGACAACCTTGACGATTGGGAGATCAGCGGTAAAGCCACGCTGAATCATGCCTTGTCCGATTTGCCCGAAGTCAATCCGGAACATATCCGAAACGGATTATACGACGAAGCAGACCATGAGGCTGTGCGAAAGCGTCTTGAACGTGCGGACAGAGTAATATTCTCCTTTGAAACCAATGACCAAGGAATGTCAGATAAGGGTTTTCAGGAAATGTACAAGATACGGGAAGAACTTGCCCGGTTGGAAGTGGATATAACCAATTCTCTTTCCGGAATGAGAGAAGACTTTCATTCCCGTTTTCACCGATAATCCATAAAACCTATGCAGAGAACTTGTCACAAAACCATTGTCATCCATCCACATACCGGGCAATTTGTCATCAACGAGCTGCCCACTCTCGTGCTGTGCGGCACTGTATGGGTGTACGGAGGCATGGAAGGGCTGCCATTGACAGCTATTGCCACAGTAATTGCCTTGATACTCTCGTTACTGTTACTCTACCGTTATCTCTACCTGCGGCGAATCCGTTATTGCATCGGCACGGAACAACTTGTCAGTGAATACGGTATTATCCGTCGCAAAGTGGATTATATGGAGCTATATCGTATCGTGGATTTTCAAGAGCACCAAAGCCTGCTGCAACAATTTTGTGGGCTGAAAACCGTACGTATCCTTTCAATGGACAGAAACACGCCCCGTCTTGACCTGATCGGTATCTTCCATAGGGACGACCTCGTGTCAATTATCCGTGAACGGGTAGAAACTAACAAACGAAAAAAGGGAATATATGAAATCACGAATCATTAGTCTGGGGCTGGTTGTCTCGCTGGTATGCCTGCTTCCACAGGTGGCAGAAGCCCAAATTGCGGCTTCCAATCCGTTGGAATGGACTGCATTGGCCGAAGGTAACGAACTGATAAACGGGCAGATTGAAAAACAAATAAAGGGACAGACACAAACAGCCTTGCTCCAAAACAGCATCGCTACCGAGTTCAACCAAATCCACAAGTGGGAGAAGCAGTACAACAGTTACCTCAAGACAGCAAGCGGTTACGCTTCATCACTGAAAGCCTGTACGCATCTCTACAATGACGGTGTGCGGATTTTCCTCACGCTGGGGAAATTAGGCAAGGCCATCCAAAACAATCCGCAGGGCATTGTGGCCAGTATGAACATGAACAACCTCTATATAGAAACAGCAACGGAACTTGTCTCTGTTTTTACATTGCTGAATGACGCTGTGGCCAAAGGTAGCAACGAAAACATGCTTACGGGGGCAGAACGCAGCAAGACGCTATGGGCGTTGAACGACCAACTATCGGATTTTAGCCGGAAGTTGCATCTGCTCTATTTGAGCATACGGTACTATACTTTCAATGATGTGTGGAACAACGTAACGGCAGGAATGCTTGACCGTGACAACGGTGAGGCAGCTCGTATGGCTCTGTCCCATTGGCACAGGGCGGCAGTTCTCGTCCGATAAAATATATCAGTTATGAAATGGACAATTTGGATAAGTATATTACTGCTGTGTCTTATCGGTATCGGTGAGGTACAAGCGCAGAATGACCCTGTACTGGCCGGAATGATTGCAGTATATACCGAAAAGGCAGAGAAGGAGCTGAAGAATCAGGAAAAGGTCATGCTGATGCAGACCACCGGACATATTTGGACAAAAGAAGAAGTGCAGGCGACAACAGACCTGCAACGAGAGTTTAATAACTATCTAAACTCTTTCCGGTCAATAGTCTGCTATGCGGCGCAAACTTATGGGTTCTATTATGAGGTATCGAGGCTGACAGACAATATGGGCGACTTCACCAAACAATTGAAGCGAAGTCCAGCCAATACGCTTGCCGTAGCCCTATCCACACAGCGCAACAAGATTTATAGGGAACTGATGATGAACAGTGTAGAAATTGTGAACGATATACGCACAGCGTGCCTTTCGGAGAACAAGATGACGGAAAAAGAGCGTATGGAAATTGTCTTTGGCATCCGTCCAAAGCTCAAAACAATGAACACAAAGCTGCAACGACTGACCAAAGCGGTAAAGTACACGACAATGGGCGACATTTGGCGGGAAATCGACGAGGGTGCACATCCCGAAGCCGATAAACGTAGTATCGTGGACGCAGCCAAGCGACGTTGGCGACAGATTGGAAAGAATGTAAGACCTTAAAAATGTAATGATATGGGAATTTGGGATTCAATATTAAAATATGGCGGCAAAGCAGCAAAAGCTACCGGAAGAAGTATGGGACATGCTGCACTGCATCCTTCACAAACCTTACGGGGCACAGGACAAGCCGTCAAGACCGCAGCCATCGGCGGTGCAGTCGGTTATGTGGGTTGGGAGAAACTAACCACAGATAAGAGCGTGGTACATATCGTAAGCGATGCGGTCATAGGGAAATCGGCTACGGATACCCTTGCAGATGCAGCGGACGGTGTGCGAGAACTGACAAGCAAAGCCGGAGAAGCAGTCGGTTCCGTCAGCGGTACGGTAGCCGGCATAGACTCAAAACTGGGTGGAGTATCGAATTTTCTACGGCAAGTCTCCAATGGCGGAGTTTCCGATATGTTCGGTAACTTTTTCCGTAATCTCGGACAGGGTAACGTGTCGGGATTGAGTATAGCGGGACTGGTCGCAGCAGCATTTCTTATATTCGGACGCTTCGGCTGGCTGGGCAAGATTGCCGGTGCATTTCTCGGCATGATGCTTATCGGCAACAATGCCGGTATTTTCCGCACACCTGATACGAGAAGCATACAACGAATACAGACACCCGCTCTTCCCGTTGAAGAACAGACGAATAACGGAGGGATGAAAAGATAAGAATAAGAATACGAATCAAATATAATCACATAATGAAATATACAGAAGAAATGATCCTGCAATCCGAAAGTGGATACTGTATGCCTTTTGAAGAACGGAAGGGCAAGGATGTGAAACTATCGCTCGGCTACGGCGAACAAACCGATCCGGCAACGGGCAAAACATATTTTCATCATGGCATCGACTTCGATGTACGGTGTTACACGCTGGCGGCTGTTGCCAGCGGTATTGTGTCAGGTATAGGCAATGACCCTACACTCGGCATCTGCCAAACTATACGCTATGGGGAGTATGAAGTGACCTATGGGCATTTGTCAAATGTCTTCGCCCAGTTCGGACAGCGTGTCAAGGCCGGACAGACTGTAGCTTTAAGCGGTGACAAGCTGCATATCGGGATACGCTTCAAGGGTGAGGAACTGAATCCGCTGGAATTTCTAACCATGCTGTATGGGAATATCCAAGCATTGTGTCATGCTGATGGAGGCGAAGCGGCAACATCTCCCAACATGGAGATGGCACTGACCACCGATTACGAGCAGGACAGACAGGAAATAGAGGAATTGATGCTACGTTTCCTGCCCTACTACATGGAAGACTTACAGCGTGGTGCATACCGACTTCCTCCACATACGGAGCAGTCACTCCGCCATGTCTTTACAATGGGAGCAGTCAAAGAATACTTCTATGAAAATATGCCAAGTATATCCAACCCACTCGGACTGGGACATAAAGCAATGCCGCTTGCTTGTAAGGTGCAGAACCTACTCATTGCGGACTTCCTGCATTACCTTGCCCTACGGCATGGCGTGTACTTATCGACGATGGGCGATGATGTAAAAAAAAACTCTACGACGAAGCCCTGACCCATAGTGGTATCATTGACCCACTGGCAGAATTAGACATAGACATCCAGAGCTTTGACATACCGAGAGCAGTCACGGTATATCCTGACCGGGCCGGTGTGCGCTGGTGGACGAAAGCATGGTTCAATAACCGGGAAGAGGGCGAAGCATCGGTGGAGATTGAGCGAGAACAAGCGATACGCTTCATTCACGACAACATCGAGAAGGATGTATGGCTGGAAGAGTTTTATCCCAAACAGATGGAAATTTACCACAACGCCATCGAGCAGACAAAAGAGCAATTATTAATGAATAGAATAGGATAAACATATAATACACTATGGACGGAATCAAGCATAGCGGACGATTTGCAGAAATGGAACGCCTCGTGAACGACTATTTCAACTGCCATATCGCACCCATCATGTCAAAAACGCGGACTGACCTCATACGGAATCAGGGAGAGGAAATGAAAGAATATTCTACCTCTTTAGGTGGTATTCTCAGTATGATGGCATCTTCGGCACAACCAATGAGCGACCCCTATCAAGCACTCAAGGTCACAGGCGAATGGAACTCCAAAACAACAGAGGACTATATCGAGATGTGCAAGACGGAGATTACCGGTTCCGAGGAAATGCAGCAAGACCTTGCGTATATGGCCGGGCAGTGGCGGGATACCGTCGTGCAGGAAATCGGAAGGGCACGTTACAATGAGTTGTCAGAACAGCTCGGTTGTGACCTCGCCTATGCCTATATGGACCACCGGATAGAGGAACTGATGATTGACCGGTTGGTGAAAGAACGTATGCCCAAGTCTTCCGCTGACTACATTATCCGAAAGGCTGCCGAATCGAGTCTGCTGGGATTATCGCAGACGTTAAGCCGTTCACCGCTGACCGATGAAATAGAGGCACGAGGCGAAGCAGCTTACCGCCCGAACAGATGGGAAAAAGGTACGGGATGGATGTTGGGCACAGCCGCAGATACCCTGATGATGGGTGGTATTGGTTCATGGACGGCACTGGCAAAGTTTACCGGTGCAGATGTGGCTATTGCAGCCATCACCAATCATTTTGAAGGCAAGAAGCCTGATACCCTTTCAGTAGAACAGTGCATCAGTAAAGGAGTGTTCGGCAGAGACAGAAACGTATTCGACGATTTTCGCAAAGAGGCAGCCCAAATACAAATCAAAGAGAACACGGCGATTGGTACAGACAACAAGCAACTGAAAAAGAAAATCCCTGTCATGGACTTTGGCTTCATGGAATGGACACAAAACCAGAATAGCGGTTTATTGTGGCCGAATGTACAGAGCAAGGAAGAACAGAAACATGAGGAACGGTACAAGGGTGTGCCGATTGTTGTTGCTCCCGGACAGGAAGAAGCCTACTTGCAGTCTTTGGAACAACGTGACAAAGCGAAAATGGTCAGGACAGAACAGGATGAAATTATGAAAGAAGAGAAGCATGAAACTGTTGTTCCTGCCAATGATGTGGAACAACATGTACAAACGATACAAAGTGCGCAAGTAGCACAGGGAAACGGAAACGGTTGGGGCGGACTGCTTGGTATGCTGGGACTGGATGGCATAGGTAATATCACAGGCAATCTCGGTTATGTAATGGCCATGCTCCCTGATGTTCTACTGGGAATATTCACAGGCAAGACAGAATCATTGCATTTGGGAGACAATATGTTACCGATAGCGAGCATTGTGGCGGGTATGTTTGTGCGTAACCCGTTGCTGAAAATGCTCCTGATAGGCCTGGGAGGTATGAACTTGTTGAATAAGGCAGGACACGAAGCCTTGAAAGAACGAACAGAGGGAAAACTGAACGTAACAAATGAGAACAATGTGCAGTACCGATGCTATACAAATGAAACTCTGAACCCACGTATAGTAAACCCTGTATTGCAAGATAGTACGTTGATTGCCACGATAGACCGAGTACCGTGTACCATCCAGTTGTCACCGATTGTAGCAGAAGCCTACCGTACCGGGGCATTGCCTTTGAACACGCTGGCAAATGCTGTCCTTGCCAAGAACGACCAGCTTCGCCAGGCTGCCGCACGGAATTATGAGGACGGAAAACTGGAAACCATCGTGCGCCCACGGGGTATTCAATAATCCTATAATCAAATAAACGATATGAAAGAAAAATCGCAAATCGAAAAGAAAGCCGAGGAAAAACAAATCACCTTGCTTTCTACGGCTTTGAGTGAAGCCTCGAATGCCGGTGGACACTGGCTCAACGCATCAGGAAAGGGATACCCGCGCCTCTATCCAAAGGGTGTTTCTGTCAGCGCATTCAATGCACTATTCATGACGCTGCATTCTGATAAAAATGGATGCAAAACCAACCAGTTCACGCTATTCAGCGATGCCAAGGCACAAGGAGCCTCGGTGCGTGAGAATGAGCAAGGCGTTCCATTTTTGTTTTATAATTGGAACAAGTACGTTCACCGCAATAATCCAGAACAGGTTATCAGTCGTGATGACTACATGAAACTGTATGAAGAGGAACAAAAATTATATAAAGGTGTACATAACCGTGAAATTCGCACCTTGTTCAACATTGACCAGACGACACTGCCCTACGTGGATAAGGAGCGATACGAAACGACGTTGCGGCGGTATGGAAGTGCAGTGGAAAGAGGATATACGGAAGCTGACAACCGACGGTTGCATATTCAATTCAACGACTTCCTACTGAGGATGCGAGACAACCTTGTGCCTGTTCGTTTGGATGGAAGCGGTGTACCCCACTACGAAACAGATAAGGATGCGGTCTATATGCCGCGACAAAGAGAGTTCAGACATTATCACGACTATATACAGGAAGCCTTGCGGCAAATCGTGAGTGCTACCGGACACCAACAACGGTTAGCGCGTGAAGGTATGGTGATGAAGAACGGTGTGGCTCCTTCGGAGGATGCTGTCAGACAGGAACGGTTGGTAGTGGAACTGGCTTCAGGGATTAAAATGTTGGAACTGGGGTTGCCAGCACGGTTGTCTGAAGAAAGTCTGAAGACAGTGGAATACTGGTGCCGGGAGCTGAAAGAGAACCCGAACTTGATGGACGCTCTCGAAAGTGACGTAAACAATGCCATCGAAGTAATCAATAAAGCGGAACGGGGCGAGAAAATCGAATACGCCACCATGCGCAACCGGCGGGACACTTCAACCATGCAGGAGCAAATGCCCAAACATTATTTTGTGTCGAACGAGATTCGGCAGCATCCGGATAAAGAAACGAAAAAAATTGTGCTTGTTATTGACCCACAGGCAAAAACCGCAGATGTAATTCTTCCAGCAGGGGCTTCTACAGAGGTAGATAACGAGATACCGGGAATGAACAAGGGACGTATCATGCGAGCGTTGCAGAAAGATGGAATCGAGCAGGTACGCTTCTACAATACGGATGGTGCATTAGGTTATCGACCCGATGACAGTTATTTTGCCGAGAAGATGATTATGCTGGCCCGGCTGAAGAATTGGGCAATGGAGAAGCTCTCCACACTGGACGTGGCGTCAGCGGTCAAACAGGCGAATGAGATCGGATTTGACCACGTAGAGATGATTCAAGATGATAAGAAACGATGGGCACTTTATATCAAACCCGAAAATAAGAGCGGATATAGCATCTATCCTGATAAAGAAGATATAAACCGCTTCTTTTCAACACTCAAGCAAGCAATGGATAACATCGGTAAGGTTCGGATGGAACTGGCGCACAAGTATTATGCGCTGGCCGAGGTCAAACCTGACCTGAAGGTGGATTTGTTCAGCAGCGAAATGCCGGAAATAGACTTGAACCGTATTCAGCGTGTTTCGGTTTTCAAAACCAAACAAGACGGCATACAATGCGTCGCAACTATTGATGGGCAGAAACAGCCTGCCCGAAGTGTCACTCCGCAACAGTGGCAGCGGATGTGGATAGCGGAAGAGCGTGACAGCTACAAACGTCATTTGGCAGCTACCTTATTCGCAGACGTACTACAAAAAGGACAATCGCAGGAGGCACACACCGGAGAGAAACAACAGAAAGAAGCAGAGTTGTGGCCGATAGAAACGGTAGCGCAGGAACGGACGGAATCAGACAACAAGGGTATTTCACAGGAACGGCAGTTGTGGGACAAACTTAAAGCGAATCATCCCGATGCCTTGCAACTGCTTCGCACGAAAGATGGTTATCGGCTCTATAACGAAGATGCGGTACAGGGTGCAAAGATATTGGGCATAACCCTAAAAGAGTATCCGGAAGGGGACATTACGGCTTCAACGGAATTTTCAACGGAGCAGCTCGACAACTATCTGTCTAAGCTCGTCCGTGCCGGGGCACGGGTTGCTATAAGTGACATGGAGGAACAAGAAACACACAGAGGTTTTCATAGATAAGGAGTAAGGAAATGAGCAAGAACCAACAATACGCAATGAAATATGCAGAGTATGCTATGGAGCAGATGCGCCGGTACGGAATCCCCGCATCCGTGACGTTGGCACAAGGCATACTGGAAAGTTCCAACGGGCAAAGCCGTTTGGCGCAGAATGAGAACAATCATTTTGGCATCAAGGCTACGCCTGCATGGATTGCCGAAGGAGGAAGGTATGGTATATATACTGACGATAAGCCGAATGAGAAGTTTTGCAGTTATGACAGTGTGGGTGATTCATACGAACACCACTCCCGTTTTTTAAAAGAAAACAGCCGCTATGCCCAATGTTTTGCACTTTCGCCCGACGATTACAAGGGTTGGACACAAAATATCGAACAGGCCGGTTATGCCACAGGCGGAGAATATGCCGAGAGTCTGCAACGGATTATAGAGCAAAATGGCTTACAGCAGTATGACAAACTGGTGATGCAGGAAATGGAGACACAGGGTAAGCGGTTCGGTACGGAACATAATCCTCTCCGAACGTCTGAAAATTCAGAGTATGGTGCGAAGTACTCATTCCCGGTAGAGCGTGAAGAGTTTCTTTTTGTTACCTCGCCTTTCGGTATGCGGCAAGATCCGATGGACAACACGAAACAACAGATGCACAAGGGAATTGATATCCGTTGCAATGGCGATGCGGTACTGGCTACTGAGAACAACGGGAAGGTGGTGGCTGTGAATCAGAATAAGAACACGCCCGGTGGGAAATCGCTGACTGTGGAATATACCCGAACGGATGGCAGCAAGGTACAATGTACTTATATGCACCTTAAGGAGGTTACTGTAAAGGTCGGTGATGTAGTACAAGCCGGTGGGAAGCTCGGCACATCGGGCAACACAGGTACACGTACAACGGGCGAACATCTACATTTCGGCGTGACAAACTTCTATGCAGACGGAACAAAGCGTGACATCGACCCTGCGGCTTATCTGACTGAAATCGCCCAGAAAGGTAATATCAAATTGGAAGTGTTGCACAACGGGAACAGCCTGCTCACCCGATATAAAGGAACAGAAGAGAATGCCGCCGGCAAAAACCTTTCGCCCGACGGATGGATGAAGAAGTTGCTTTCGTCAGAGGATAGCGGTGTGGGAATGTCAGGATGCAATGACCCTATAGTAGAGATGGCGATGACAGCCTTTAGTTCCCTTATGCTATTGGCCGTACAAATCGACAACAAGAACGAGGAGGAGCAAAAGACTGCCATATCCAAACAAATGGATAGTGGACGCATCAATCTGAAATCATTATTACCGGGCATGAAAAACTGCGAACTGGCAATCAGTGAAAATGGAAAGGCTATTCTGCGAGTGAACAATGGAGAACTGCGTATGTCACGTGAGTTGACTACTGCGGAGTTAAGCCGTCTGTCGGCAACACTGAATAACAATACTCTCACAGAAGAAGCCAAAAGGATACGTGTAACCGGTATGCTGAATACGGTTATCCTCTCGGAAGCGGCTTCACAGAATTTTGAACAAGGGATGTCCCAACAGCAGGGACAGACAGAGAACCTAAAAAGATAGAGGCGTGGCGATATGGTAAAATGCGTGATGATACAGCTATGCAGATGTCTGTTCGGACTGTCCTACCTTGCCTTGTATGTCCTGCTCTGCTACCAACTCTTCGGCTGGGTAGCAACGCTCATTATCGTGAGCGTTCAACTGTTCCTTGCCGGATGGCTGATCTGGGCAATGATACGAGCACCCGATTAAGAGCAATGATTTAGCAGTTCAACAACAAATCATGGCAACACAGTTGTCGGGTGATTATGTATCACATTAAAAGACAATAGAAATGATAAAATGTAATGTTACGGTATGTGGCGTTATCGGACGTGATGCGTCGATACGCACCAATAAGGAAGGGAAAACGTTCCTGGTTTTTCCTCTTCGAGTAATGATCCCTGACACTGACGGGAAGACTATGCCTATTGAGGTGGATGTCAGCAAAGATACTGCCGGAAAGGAGGTTTCCAAATATCGAAATGGTTCCCGCATCGAGGTTTCGGGGACAATGTATCTCAAACACCGTGGTGACAAACTTTATTTCAATCTTTTTATTAACGAAATTCGTACAGCTACGGCAGATGCGAAAGATACGGTCAAGGGCGAATTGGTATTTCGAGGTAAGGTCGGGCAGCATATCGAGGAAAAAAGGGATAAGAAAGACCAGCCTTACACAATGTTCTCGGCATTCAGTACGGAGAAAGTAGAGGATGGATTTGAATACCAATGGGTACGTTTTTTCTGTTTTGGCAAAGAACGCGAAGCATGGTTACAGCCGGGCGTGCGAGTGGATGCCAAAGGTGAAATAGCCCTTTCGGCATATAACGGGAAGCTGAATGTTTCATGCAAGGTGGAAGAACTTGTACAGTATGTAGCAGATTCGTCTAATTCCAATCAGTAAAGGATATGGCCGGATATAAAAAACAGCACACGGACGGGCCGAACAGCGAAGATAAAGCATTAGACCTCTTCGCTGAAATGATGATTGAGAAAATCGAGAGTATCCGTAAGGATTGGAGAAAGCCATGGTTCACGGAAGGAGCGTTACAATGGCCCTGCAATCTTTCCGGACGCGAGTATAATGGCATGAATGCCATTATGTTGCTTATACATTGTGAAAAGGAAGGTTACAAGATTCCACGCTTCTGCACTTTTGAGTGTGTACAACGACTCAACAAATCCGATAAGGACAATCAGGAGAAACCTCGTGTTTCTGTACTTCGTGGAGAGAAATCATTCCCAATCATGCTGACTACATTTACCTGCATACACAAGGATTCTGGTGAGAAGATTAAGTATGATGACTACAAAAAACTATCTGATAACGAGAAGAAGGAATACAATGTTTATCCTAAGATGCAGGTATTCCGAGTCTTTAACGTGTCACAGACCAACTTGCAGGAGGCAAGACCGGAGCTGTGGCAAAAACTCGAAAAGGAGTATTCGCTACCGAAGATTGAGAACGGAGAGTATTTCAGCTTCGCTCCCGTCGATGCGCTGATAAAGGACAATCTGTGGATTTGTCCGATCAAACCACAGCATCAGGATAACGCTTACTACTCTATATCGAGAAATGAAATCGTTGTGCCGGAAAAGGAACAGTTCAAATCTGGAGAGGCGTTCTATGGAACACTATTCCATGAGATGACACACTCGACCGGTGCGGAAGGAGTTCTCGACCGTATCAAGCCGACAACTTTCGGCTCGGCAGAGTATGCGCGCGAAGAATTGGTAGCCGAGTTAGGTAGCGCATTGGTTGCCCAACGTTACGGCATGACGAAACATATAAAAGAGGACAGTTGTGCCTACCTCAAAGGATGGCTCGACGAATTGAAGGAATCGCCACAATTCATCAAGACAACTCTGTTGGATGTGAAAAGAGCGGCTTCTCTGATTACCCAAAAGGTGGATAAGATTGCACTGGAATTGGAGCAGAACATTGATGAAGAGCAAACAGTAGCACCGAAAGAAAAAGTGTATTATTCTTCCGTGGCCTATCTTCAGCTTACCGATGACACGATGCGGTTGGACGCATTCAAGGATAAGGGGGACTACGAAGGACTGCTGACTCTCGCCAAGGAGTATTATGACGGTAACGGCATTAACGAAGAATATACTTATTCTTCTCCCATACAGAACCGAGGAGACAATCTTTTGATTGAGGACAAGGATTTTGCTGTGGTGTACAATGGGAGTGTCGGGGGAACTTATGAAGTGATGCTGAAATTCACGGAAAAGGAAGTACGCGACCATATCAGGCGTTATGGTATCGAACATGCTGGAGATACGTTAAAAGGGGTAGCCAAGGAGATGGCTGCGGAACAATTCGCTATCATGACACAACAAAAGATTCCTGCATTTGAAATGCCGAATGGTGATGTGCTGTATGTCAGCTATAATAAAGAATCCGACATGATAGATATCGGGCCGGTTACTAATGCGGGACTTGTCGCACAACATCGTTTCCCATACGACCATAATGCTTCGTTGGATGCCAACCTGCAAACCGTGAACGAAAAGCTGAATAATATGGAGGAATACCGGGAAGAGCTACAAGAAGCAGAGTACAGCGGCGGAATGCGCCGATAAAACGGAAAAAGATGCGGAGCTGTTTGCTCCGTACCTTTTCTTGAATTTATTTTATTACTCTAACAAATTATCTATCATAGACTGTAAATTTGTTATATCGCAATACTGATTATGTCCCCCTCTGTAATCTTTCGCGTGTTGGGCTGTCCGGATTAAGAAAGAATCGAGTTCTATTTTTACACCGCTACCCATTCGGGACAAACCGGAAGAGTGACTGATGTAAACGAATTTACCGTTACGTTCTATGAAACAAGAGGTATTATAATGCCCCTTTAAGTTGAATGTTACTTTTGCGCCAACGGCTGTTGCGTACTTGGAAATCTCACGTACTAAGGCCGTTTGGAAACTGCGGTATTTTTTTGAAACATAGACTCCTGCATCTGCAAGGATTGCGTTCTGCCATTTGGTATAAAAATTCTGTGCCATATTTTTAATATTAATTCTGTAAATAATTCTCCCAATTCTCTTTGTCAATAGTTAATTTGTTCATTTCCCAATCGTATTCCACTTCCGGCATATCAGAATAAGGGAAATACACAGTGTAGCCTATCTGTCCATAAGAACAATGTAGCGGTATAACGCAAATCTCCTGACCACAATAAGGCTGTGGCGTACAATATTTCTTCCAATCAAAACGACCTGCTGCTATATTGCAGCAAAGTAATTTTAGAGTTACTATACCTTTCCAACTCTGAAAATCTTTTTTATAACCTTTTTTCATACTACTAATGTGCTATATTATAATAAACTTCGGGTTCACTTGACACGTTGTAAATCCAGCTTCCGCAACGTACCAATAGAGCATTCTTGCCATAATAGAGTTTCTTCATTCCGGTTATACTTCCTGTTATGTGAAAGTTAGGGAAACGACTGATGTCTATTTTCTGTGCATCGCATCTGTAGAGTGTTTTAGTTCTCATTGCATTTATTTTTTTAAGTTGTTTTTTATTTCCCTCTTCTTTAAGCCTTCCGACTTTACCCAAGAGGTTGTTTCATGTGCATTTTCAACGGTGGATGCAAGAACTATGAGCAAGTAACCGGAATGAAATTTTATGAATACCGGAATCTGTGATTGCGGAAGGTTACGTCAAATTTCATTTCAGGTAGCAACAGCGGTACTTGAACATCGTTTGCCACCGTACCTTTGCGCACGAAACAAACAATGGTGCATGTCGGGACTGTGAGAATGTAATACAATTAGAACAGGTAATATAGAATCGGTAAAAGAGGCTGTGAATTGGTAACAGAGGTTCGGCAGAACATGGTCTATAAAAGTAACCGGACTGTTATATAGGAAGATGATAACCACCCGCTTGAGTTGCGGGTGGCTTTAAAAATCGTAGTGGGATGCGGAACTTATGACGGTGGTGGATATATTACAACCTCGGATGATGGGCTTAATTGGTCATCTCCAGAACAGTTAGATGCTACTAACACTTTTTATGGGGTTTGTGCAATATAAAATACTTAATCGAATTATGTATGCAAAATTTTAGTAGGGTATGCTGGGAAACTGGCATACCCTAATTTTGTCCTATAAGTCTTGTTATTATAATAAAAGAGTAAAAGGAAAATAATAAACCGGAAAGACTTAACTGATAAAAAGAAGCTATTACCGTTTACCAACAAGAAGAACACCGGAGCCAGAATAGTAAAAAAATGTTTTTAATCGTGTGATTCTATTTCAGCAAGTAGAATAGGTGTTTGATAAACTGTTCGGTTATAATCATCGGCAAATCGAATCATTCTTCAAAATAAAAACAAGCGCATACTCCATTTTTTACTTCAAAATATGCATCTATAGTATTTTTATTGAAACAAATTCATTACCTTTGTATAATTCATTAAAACAAAACATTATGGAAAACAGAAAATTATTTCAAAAAGTAGAAATTTTATGTGAGTGCTGCGGTAAAAATTTACTTGAAAAAGATTCTATGGGAATTTTTGTTACATGGTTAGCAAATCAAAAATCATCAAATGGAAAAGATGTTTATCAAAAAGCATATTATTGTTGCAAAGGAAAGTGTGATGATATATTGAAAAAGAAATCTCTTTCAGAAGGGTTAAACTATGATAGATGGGAGGATATTTCTTCTTTCACAAATCCAATTGGGTTTATAAAAAAGAACCAACAGTGGATGAAATCACTCCAAGAAGGCGAACAAATATCAGATGAAGCATATGGTAAATTGTCAACACTATTCTGGGCGAGTTTTCTGGAAATTTCCAGAGATTTAACCCTTGAAGAGGAAGAAAAAGCTCGAAGATATATGCAAGAAGGGCTTGTGGATTTTCTATAAATATTCCGTGATACCAGTGTAAAGGCAAAACGCGTGCAATTGTATTGTTTGTCATGAGAATAATAAGCTGATGTGGCTTTAACAATGCCAATCTGCTAAGTCGCAGATTGGCACATTAAAGTCCAACCAGTCATTATACACAATCGTTGGTACAATAAAGTATATAGTTGCGTAAAAATTTTATATGGAATATCAGAAGTGATAGTCGATGACTCCTCCAATATAAAGTATCGTTCCCGGTTCAAGCGTACAGACAAACTCCATAAATGCAAAAGATTTTTCGGCAAATGATTGGTATCCATCTCCGTCCAAATAGAAATGATACGCAATATCCAATGGATTTTCCAATGCCTTTTCAAGTTGATAAACAGGACCTACAAACTCCAACATGTTTTCGGTTGTAATAGCTTCAGCTTTCTTACGGATGTTAGTCACAAAATTCTCTTTCCATTGTTCCACACCACCAATGTAGCGCATGGTGTCGTCGCCTACAAGTTCGAACATGCCTTTTGGTAGAGCAGTATTGACCAAATAACGAATATCTTCCTTACGTTTTTCGTCATCTATCTCCGCACAATAGTCATAGAAACTGCCATCTCCCTGCTGGAGAGTGTCTTCATTCAGATAGTTTTCTTTTTCTATCCACATTTTAGAAATCTGAAAAATTCGGCTGTGCATAATTTTGAAATTTAAATGATTAAACTTTATTCCCTTTACTTGAAGCTCTTCCGGCTTCTTGTCAGGAATGATTTTTATGCGAAATTGACAGCAAGGAAAGGATGGATAAGGCAAGTAAACAGTGGATGGAATGAAGTGGAATACCCAAATCTTCGATATGCGGAAGGCTGCCACAAGTATCCGGGAACTGTTAGCGCAGCGTTACTTGACGACCATTCTAAAGCTGTATCTTTGCATACAAAATCTCTCAGATAAGAACTGCCGATGTGCGATATAAAGAATATCCGGATTGGAAGAATATAAAAGACTGGAGAAGCACTCTGAGACTGTATAAAAGGACTGAAGGCGACAAAGTCTCCCCAATCTGCATGGCAAATCAGAGAAGCTTATCGGATAATGATAGTTCGCTGCACGCTGTCAGCATACCGTCATTTCGTTTTCTGCATCGGATTAGTCTTAGCCTGCGGCATATTCATAGATGTTACAGAAAGAATTGTCGTTTTCATCTTTCCGTTGTTCGGCAATAGCAAGAATTTCTGTTATTGATTCGACAGACTGACCGCTTATCACCTCAAACCACTTGAATACTTCTGTCTGGTTGACAAAATATTCCTTGTACCATTTGTCGTCTGGAGTACATAGGTCTGCAATGTACTTTTCGGGAAAGTATTTACTCTCTTGGTCATTTGTCCAGTACTCCGCCAGACCCGACTCTTCCGATTGATAGAAATAACATAGTGTTGGGAATTTCTCACATACCAGTTCAAGTGTTTCATCACACGGGAACCAAGCTGTTTCCGTTGTGAATTTCAAGAATGTCAGGCCAATAAATGTGTTATACTGTTTAGAAACGGAGTACGACGAGTAAAAAAGGAATAGGACCGGTTGTGGGAGTTCGGTGGAGCATGGCTATAAGAGTAATCGGGCTGAATATACAATACAAGGAAATGCTATCCACCCGCTTTGGCTACAGGTGGATATGTTATTGTCATTCCGCACCTCTCATGATGGTGAGTTGGTCGGGACGGTTAGGAAACCAATAAGAATCACTGTCAATATATACACATCTGCCACTATTACAGAGATTCCCAAAAGCTAAGACCTCACAAGGTCCAAATATCACTCCATAATCGTTTGTAAACGCCACCATATCTCCCACACTCAAGTCGTTTTCCGTATCCATCACCTTGGAAAGGTGGTCGTAAAACTCAATACCTTCAGCTTCACGTTCTGTTTTCCAACGCAAAAAGTCTTCTTTATGACTTCTACCGGTATGTATCGGTGATAATTCAGAAGGAAAAACCTCCGCTTCCGAAGTATCAGATGCAATCAAAATAACGCTATCCTCTTCAATGTTTTCCGGAATAGAAGCCACTTGGTAAACCCCATTAGACAGACCACTATCTGGGTCATGCCAATAAAGAAGATTACCCAACTTGATAAAATCGTATTTTCCCATATTCTTTGATTTATTATTTCCCTTTGCTTGAAGCTCTTTCGGCTTCTTGCCGGGGATTGATTTTTATGCAGGATTAACAGTGGAATAAGGGCGATAAGACAAGTAAACAGTAAATGGAATGGAACGGAATACCCAACCTTCGAATGTAAGAGCAGAAGCAGGCTTGTCCTTTTATACCTTGCAATGAGAAGGGGACTGAAAGTCAATCTTTGATTTGAGGAAGGCTGCCGTAAAATATCCAGGAACCGTTAGCATAGCGGTGCTTGACAATCGTCCGGACGCTGTACCTTTGCATATAAAATCTCTTCGGCCAGATTTGCCGATGGTGCGATAAGGGAATACTCAGAATGGAAAAACATAAAAAGGGGTATCATATTATAGGCGAAATATATAACAGAGCTAATATAAGTCCTAAAAAAATATTTTTGCTATCTTTGCCAGCGTATTATATAATATTAAGAACATAACAATGGAAAAAACATTTACACAAATCTGTGAATTGTTCGATCAATTCTCAAAAGATGCCAACCTCCAGATGGAGAAAGGCAACAAAGCTGCCGGAACTCGTGCCCGCAAAGTATCACTTGAACTTGAAAAACTTCTCAAACAGTTCAGAAAAGAGTCACTCGAAGCATCGAAATAATTTTCATTCTGGTTCTGACAGTAGGAAAATGGCGAACTTCACGTGTACCATATCGAAAAAGCCTCTTCGCTTCACAGCGGAGAGGCTTCATTGATTATGACAAAGTTAAACATCAATTATGCGAAATTTCTATTTCGCTTTTGGAAAAAACAACTCCACTTTCGTATGTCTGTTGGCTTCCACGGGCGTATAGTCGGCAATTCCACCTTTGCTAACTCTGATAATCCGCTTGGCTGGTATTCCACGTTGTTCCAGTTCTGCGGTAATAAAACCTGCTCTCGATATACTCAAAGAATCATTGATACTTGATGTTCCTGTAGAACTGTCAGCAGCACCAGTTACCCTCACGGATAAACTGTATTTCTTAGCTACACGAGCCAGTTCGTCAAGATTAAGCCTCTGTGAGGTATCCGTCAGATGTGTCGTATTGAGAGCAAAAAAGAAATAGATGGGTGTACCGATGCACTCTCCATCAGCGTATGAAAGAACCGTGGAATCCATAGCGAGGGTGTCCTGATGGGCGGACTGCACATTTCGGGAAGCCGTGTAATTATATGATGGCTTTCCATTCTCTGTCTGAAGAATAGTCGTGTCAAGAGGTGACGACCCGTCCCAATAGCTATGCTTCAATCTTGCACGAAGCGAGTTCAAACCGCTATAATTATTTATAGGATATCTGCATCCGGTTATATCGTCGTTGTCAAAGATATGGCTATATGTATCGAGTAGTCCTTCGATTTCCAGAATTTTCTTTAATTCCACGAGTGTTCGCTTATCTTGATTGTGACGTCCCACATAACGACTGTTCTCCTCCGAAAGGAAGTTGCCATAATCGACAAGCAGTTCGTTCCGATGGATGTATGGTGCCGTATCCACCGCGCGCTTCCAGCCGACCTTACCGAGATGAAAGGTGAATCCGGCAGTCAGCGAAAGCATGTGATCGCCCAGACGGTTTGGATAGCCATATCCGTCGAAATCCTGGAATGTAGTTGTGTTAGAGAGTTCCAGCATAGCACTAACCCGTTTGGAAATACGGTATTGTGTTAGTATGCCGTAAGAAAGCGCAAAGGGATTGTTCCCGTTGGTGGCGTTATGTAGCAGACCGACACCCATAAAGGGTGCAAGCCTCCAACGTACCTGTTCCTGTCGGGCATATCTGCGTCCAAGGAGATTCCACAGGAGATCTGCATGGATATAATGGTAGTCCTGCGTAGATAATTGTGCATCCTTAAACTGCAAGCCACTATAATTTACCCTTGCGCCGACCAAAGGAGTAAACCATTTGCCGACGGCGAGGCTGTACGAAGGTTTCACTCGTCCAAAAAGGTCTTCACAACCGAGAGGTGTACCAAGAAAAACTGTCGCACCTCCGGATATGCTAACAAACCAGTTGCCGGTTCGAGATGCCGGAAGTAGCACCCCGTTGAGATAGACGGGCTGCATCGGTTGAAGCAATTCCGCTACTTCATAATGAATAGTGTGTCGTACAGTGTCCTTCTGTACGGGTTGTACACTTGCTTGTGCCTGCAACGTGCAGAGCAAAGCGAAGATGAAAATAATTTGTTTCGTCATATTCCAATGATTTCATTAGTTATACTTTTAATCTGGTGTAAGGCGTATGCCATTTACCGTTTAGATTTCTTGCCGATAGTCGAGCGCATCATGCGGCTCGCCATCCTCATACAGCGAAGTGCCCATGCTCGATTGTCCTCGTCCTCGTCACGTCCCCATTTGAGGTCACTCCCTCCGCCTCCACCACCATGTGATTCGGCAAATGTAGTGGCATCATCTACCATTCCGAGAAATAGCATTGTCGCACAGTGCATGATTTCCGTACCCCGCTCGGCGATAGACTGTACCAGTGAACCGTCAAAGAGCTGCCGTTCTGAAACATTCATTTGTGCCGATGCGTTACGATACTCGCTGATTACACTCTCCAGTAGGACGTCTTTAAACAAGCTATCCACTTTGGAATGTACATCACGGGAATATTGATAGGCCTCCTCTTTGAGTTCTTCGGTACGTTCTTCAATGGCTCCCATATCCTTTTTCAGTTCGATGAGTTGCCGGTCAGCCGTCTGCAACTTTTCCTGCTTGTCTGCCAGTTGTCTGATGATTCCTTGCAGCTCTTTTTCCAACATTTGTATTTGGATTGCCAATTCTGCCGCATTGCCTTTGTTTTCTTTTAAATTGTACTCGGCTGCCGATAACAAGGTTTCTTTTTCAGTTTTCTGCTTTTCAAGATTGCTAACCATTGTCGTAAGCCCTTTGACTCTGCGTTCTGCCAACCGGATGTCTGATTGAAGTTCACCCAATACCTGTTGATGGAGTTTGATATTATCCTCGATTGTTGTACACTCTTCAGACAACATTCGGCGGTATTCCTCAGTCGTTCTGTGCCGTGCACCCGTTTCGGATATGCTTGTTCCTCTTGACATTCCCCACTTTGTATTGACTTCTGCGAAAAAGTCCGTATGAAGTTGTTTCATTCTTGCACTATATTCAAACTTATCCTTACCGGCGAAGATTTCCTTGTACGCAAAGCGACTATCCTTGATTGGCAGAAGCGTACAGTGGATATGCGGGTTCAATTCATCCAGATGTACAATGAATGCAGCGATGTTCTGCTCACCATATCTGCCACAAACGAATGAATAAACATCCTTGGCCCAGCGTTCAATGTCACGCTTCCGTTCGATGCGGGTATTGTCCGCACCTTTTTCAAAGTCCACCTGTTGCGTACCGAAAGCAAGTTCCTGCATTCGCTGCCGTGAACCGCCGAAGATGATATTTACCACCGTGCGGTATTTTGGTTCGAGCAGCCCCTCATTAGGATCTTTGATTCCACGGTGACTTAATATGTCCGCCATCCGTTTGGGAATGCTACGGCTTGTGTCGATGGGATGTATTTTACCTCCGGGCGCAATCTCGAAGTTCAGCCGTTTACGCGTAGGATCATAATTTCCCTTACTCATAGCGTACTTCTCTGCCTTTTCACTACGGTCACGCAGATGTTCATTACTTTGGGCGGTGGTAATCCCTTTCGACACCTGCACGTCGAGTACCTGTTTTTGATTTGCCATACGTTTTTCATATTGTTTCGGACAATCTACCGTGTCCCAGCTTGCTGCTTGTTCGGACACCCTTCCCACCAACGTCAGGCAGGTGGGGTATTAGGCTCCCCCTTCCCTTTGTTCGTGGCAGGCGGGCAAGCCCGGATGCCTTCTATAACTGGCAGGGGGGCTTCACTGGATACAAAAGTGGATTGTTGCGGTTATACATTCTGTTTTCAACCTCCAATCTGATACGTTGCCTCCTGTGCCTTTGCCGCAAATGCCAGAAAAGGCTTAAAAAGCGTTTTAAGGAACTCCCTGTCATCTTCATCATAATCGGAATTTTCATCCCTATCTACATCAAGAATAAGCCCGGCAATACCTTTCGAAGTTGCAATAAGTCCTGTCCAGTCCCCATACAATTCCAATCGGAAGTAGTCCATAAACTCTGCACTGTCATCGAATCTCGACTTACGCAGTGCCCGTTGTATAGCGGCAAATGTAATGCACTCCAAAGCTACCATACGAATCTTGACAGCTCGTTCATCATCATCCGCTGCCGGATTGATGCGAATGATACTGTCCGGAGATGGGCAGCTATCGCATATGCCAGCTTCATCCATTGCCCGACGAACAAGTTGCTCACACTTGATTCCGATCTCGTCAAGGGACACTTTGCCGATTATCCAATCGGACAATGCCTCACGTAGCTGTTCTGCAAGGTTCAACTTCTTCTGTCCATTGCAAGACTCCGTGGATTGGCTGGTTTGCACAGTCATGGTAATGATGACGCTTTTGGAAAGCCGGATGCGATTCAACAAGCCGAACTCTTCCATTACATCCAAAAAAGAACGGACAGTAGCCCTATGCCAATGCCATTCCGATGAAAGGTCAGAAACAGTCACGTGGCACTGGTTGGGTTGAAGTTCGTAGCCTTTGTTCCTTAAAAAAGGGGAAACAAAACCTGCCAAAGATTTATCCAATAAATCACAGAAGGCTTCTGTCTTTGTTTTTCGTTCACCGACTTTCTCCTTGAGGTAGTCAAATACTTCTCTGTCTGCCAATATAGGGACAGCTATTTTCTGCTTGGTTTTCATTTTCATTTCATTTTTTAATTATTACTATTGTGCGGATATATCAGTGTTGTATGGGGCACAGAACGAAACGTATATTGAGGATTGAATGAAAAAGATATTAAACCTATTGATATACAAATGGTTGTGCGGAATATGGATGGATGGCTCTGCAAAACGAAACGTTTACGTGGGTTTAATTTGCAGCTACATTTAGATGCTTTTCGGGTATACAGATTTGCAGATAAGTTTAATTGGGTTTACATAGGGCTTACATGATTGATTAGGGTGGGGGAGTGCATGGCAGCTGCGGCTGCTTTTTTTGTGCCCGATTATTTGATATAATTCTGCTTAAATTATTCCATATAATAGTTATTTGGTATATTTGCGACAAAATATTATTAGTTATGGGAAAGGTAATACATGTGCATTTGACGCACGGAATAGAAGGAACAAAGCGGAAAGATTGGTATTTCAGCAGCATTTCGGCGGTTTATACCGTTTTTACAGCTGAACAGGTGGGCGCAACGAAGAATTATCTGCTTCATGCAGGATTATCTGGTAACGGGACTGTATGCACCAAAAAGGCTATAATAAAGCAATCTACGCTCATTTCTTGCGGGCGTAGTAGAAATGTATCAGACGAATAATAAGCGGCTAAAAAGGCAATAAAAACGGCTTTAGAATGATCCGGTGTGGGGAGGTGGTTATACCTCCCCTTTTTTGTGCTTGAAATCGGTCTTTTTTGACGCTGGATATTCAGGTGGATATTCAAAGTGGATATTCACTTTTATAGAACTGGATATTCAAAATAGGGTTTTGGCGGTGTGCGATACAGACATGCTAAAATACCACAATTTTAAAAATACCCTTGTTTTTTATTTGATAGCCCCCCCCCTAAAAACCTATCATTTTTCACGTTTTACTTTTTAAATTCCCCAATATCAGTGCCTTTATGCCCTTATATAATGGTAGGGGAGGGGGATTGCTTGGGAGGGGGACATCATGGGGGATGATAGGGGGTACGCTTCGTTTTCCATCACCGGTGTATGGTAATAGTAAATCCGCCTACCCGACATTTGCAGTACCGGAAATGGGCGCATCCGATACATGTTTTTCCTTTTCGATTGTCATTTGCCGGATTCGTTCCTCTAAGCGTCCGATTTCTCTATCTTGTTCCCTGATGATTTCTTCTTTTTCTCTAATTAAGGCAAGGAGAGAGGAGAGTTCGGTTGTTTGTGTTGTTGTAGATGATGTATTATAGTAAATATCACCTTTCCCAGTAAGTAACCAGGTAGGGTTTATATCATTATGTATTTCGATAATTTTCGACACCCATAAACTTGATATATCTGTTCCTTTGCTAATGCATCTTGAAATTACTCCATTCGAGCACCCAATAGCTTGTTCAAGTGCCCTTGTACTGATACCTTTTTCTTTAATTAGGATTGCAATCCTGTTGGAAATATTCGTCATAAGTCGTAAATTATCTACATAAAACTTTTTGGTGTCGAAAATATTCTATATATTTGCAGCGTGTTCAAAAAGGAACACCGCGCCAAATATACGAAAAAGGCATGTGATTAGCGAATTTTAAGGATTAAAGAAAATGAACGAAGAAATAAAAGAATGGCAGACACAGAGCGTGAAGCACAAGGTGGCTTACGTGTTGATGATGGACGGTATCAGCTTCAGATATACCGAAGAGACCGGGATTGTGTTTTCCGCACCTGATTTTTATGTGAAGAACCTTATCCGCCGCCTGATGAGTTGTTACGGTGTGAGTTTGAAACCGATTATAAACGAATTTAAATAAGTGAGATTATGGAAAACAAGAAAATGAGTTGCTGGGATTTTGTATTCAGTTCTGTAAAGACTCATATAGATGATCTGGTAAGACAGGCTGACAAGTACACCAAAGACATGAATGAGGATTTTGAACATTTCTTCTGCTGGTATGCCGAGGATATGTACAAGACGCAACGTGAACTTTCCTGTTACCGTGCCTTGAAGGTGGTTTTATCTGCCGGTAGCCATGATGATGTAAAGTTATACATGGAAAGCAAGATAAACAGTCTGACTGATAGTCTTCTTACCGGAAGCATCCGCAAGAACAGCACCAGTGCGGCTTCAAATTTGGCGCATACGTTGGAACTGGAAGTGAACCAGAAGATACGTGAGAAATTCACTATACTTCTTGGGATTATTGAAAAAGGTGAAAAGGTTGAGGGACAACAGTAAACCCAGCGTGACAACCCGGAAGGCGTTAAGAGACGGGTGACGGTGTGGAAAGACACACGGGAGTGCATGGTTCTTGTGCCGGGGTTCGATTCCCCGGACTCCCCCCCAATATTAATCATTAAAACAAGTGAGATATGAACAAGAGGTACATTCACATTACGAAAGCCGACCGCGACTTTATCGCAAAGGCACTCAACGTGACAGAGAAGACTGTTTATAACGCTATCCGGTTTGATGACCGTCGTGGCAACTCCGAACTTTCTGCAAAGATCCGTAAGTTGGCCATGGATCGTGGCGGTATTGTGATGGTTGTTATTCCGGAAATAGAAACTTTCCATGATTATGACAATGTGATGCGTCAGTACTGTCCGAACGGTGCCTTGATAGAGCTTGACCGTAATGATGGTAGCGGTCAGGTAATATTCAAGGGAGAAACGGTGAAGACTTACGAGCATGTGATGGTTGCCGATATTAACCAAATCCAAGCGTTTGCATCGGCATTGAGATAGGAGGCGGCTATGTTGGTGTATTACGGTAACATACAGTGTATTTCTGCACGTGAGCTCATAGATGGCGGCTATATCACCGAATCCTGTTATAGGAACTGGGTGAACCGTGGCCGTATCAAGGTGGTGCGCCGTGGTGGAGGTGCTGCTGGAAATTGCGCGTTGGTCGCCCTCAATAGCCTGCCTACCGAGTGTCTGGAACGGGTGAAGGAAGACAACCCCGGTGGAACAGAGCAGGCACTTCGCCACTGGATACTATCAAACTATGTGCTGGATCAGGCTGCAGTAGCCTATTTTTTGGAATGGTCTGCCCATTCTTCCAGCAAAAGAGCTACAGACGAACTTGCCCGGAAATATGCGGTGAATGCTTCCGTGTTGAATACTTGTATCAAGCTTTATAACAGAAGCAATGACTACCGCAAACTGATGGGTGAAAAATACAACTGGGACATGATGGCCACCACCATCGAGACCCTGCGCGAAGACTTTGGTCATGACCTTCCTGCCAGTACCCTGCGCTTCCGAAAGAAAGTGAACGAATACAAGCAGTACGGTTACGAATGTCTGATAACCGGTAAGTTCGGCAACCAGAACAAACGGAAGGTGACTCACATGGACGAACGCCTGGTGATGAGTTTGAAAGTACTTCCCAACCAACCATACGGCAGCGATGTGCATGAAATGTATCTGTCGTTTGTATGCGGAGAACTGGAAGTTTGGGATCTGGAAACAGGAGAGATATTCAATCCGGAAGACTTTACGGACAAGAACGGGGAGCCGAAAGAACTGAGCGAAAGCACTATCCGGAACATTCTGAACAACCCGGCAAGCCAGCTGCTGATAGAAAAAGTCTTGCGTGGACGTATGGAGTTCTATCACGAGCAAATGCCGCACATGCACCGTCATGGCGGGGAGTTCTCTTTGTCACAAATAACGATGGATGACGTGGATTTGCCGCGCCGAATGAAAGGCGGCGAGTATGTGCATGCCTATTATGCCTATGATGCGGTGAGCCAGTGCCGTATCGGGCTGGCCTACGGACGGGATAAGGATGATGCTTTGGTAGTGGACTGTTTCCGTGATATGTTCCGGCTCATCGAACGCAACGGATGGGGTATTCCAGCCGGTATTGAGGTGGAGCAGCACTTGATGAGCAAGTATAAAGAAGGATTCCTGAAGTCAGGTGAGGTATTCAAGTTTGTGCATTTCTGTGCTCCGCAGAACTCACAGGAAAAATATGCTGAAGCTCTGAACGGTGCGTTCAAGACAACCATAGCACATAAGAACCATGAAGCCATTGGCCGCTGGCATAACAAAGGTGCACGGCGGGTGGACCAGAAGAAAGTGAGCGACAGCAGTAACCACACCTGGGAAGACCGAAAGTATTATACGTTTGAAGAGCTTGTGGCGGATGACCGTCGCGATTGTGAAGAATGGAACAATACGCTTCACCCCAACCAAAAGAAATATCCCGGAATGACCCGTTGGGATGTGCTTGTAGCCAAAATCAATCCGACCCTTCGACCGCTTGATAAATTGACTTTGAGCAGATATATCGGGGAAAAGGTAGATACCAGTATTCGTAGAAATTCCACAGTACGTGTGGCAAATGCAGACTGGTGGCTGAGCGGTCCGGAAGTGCTGGAGCAGTTGGAACCAAACAACCGCAGGGTGACGGCCTACTACCTGCCGGATGAAGAGGGTAAGCCTACGGATGTCTTCCTGTTCCAGAACGACCGCTACCTTGACAAGGTTCGTCCGGTAGTGACTTACAACCGGGTGATGGCAGAACAGACCGAAGAAGACCGGGCAGCCTATACAGAGCAAAACAAAGTTCTGAGCCATTTCAGCAAATACCTCAATGACCACGCCATCGGCAAGGTGGGAACCGGTACACCGGATCAGCCAACGGATGACCCGGAAGAGGAACTGGAACTTCCCCCGGTGGAACTATCCAATGATTTGCCAGCCGAATTGTCGGCAGATCCGGAATCAGATTATGAATGGCACTCCGGAATAAGCGAGGCAATGAGGGCCATCAGTGACATGTAAGAACAGAATTAGAACAACATTAAAACAGCGTTAGAATTATGATTACAGAAGCGCAAAAACAGAAGATTTTAGCAGCGATAGCCGCCAACCGTGCGAACTATCCCAGTGATGCCAAGCATGCTGCCTCTTTGGCCATCAGTACGTCTGTGTACAGTACAATCAAGAACGGACAGACAGACAAAGCCCTGAGCGATGCCAACTGGATAAGCATTGCCCGCAAATTAGGGGTGAACCTCCGTGGTGAAATGGAATGGAAAGCAGCCAAGACCCCGACCTTTGAATATATAACAGCCCAGCTGGAGTTCTCACAGCAGTCCAGCCTGTCGGGCATCCTGTGCGACATGCCCAATATCGGCAAGACTTTCACGGCACGTTATTATGTGCAGAGCCACAAGAATGCCGTGTATATCGACTGCTCGCAGGTAAAGACCAAATTGAAGCTGGTACGCAAGATTGCCGCGGAGTTTGGTGTGGACAGCAAGGGAAAGTATTCAGACGTGTATGAAGACCTGGTATATTATCTCCGTTCGATGGAAACCCCGCTTATCATCCTCGATGAAGCAGGCGACCTGCAGTATGAAGCTTTCCTTGAACTGAAGGCTCTATGGAATGCCACTGAACGCTGCTGCGCCTGGTACATGATGGGGGCAGACGGATTGAAAGAGAAAATCAACCGCTCCATAGAATGTAAGAAGGTGGGCTATACCGAAATGTTGAGCCGTTATGGTGACCGGTACAGCAAGGTGACACCAGATGATGGCAAGGAGCGCGAACAGTTCTTGAATAACCAGGCACGTATTGTGGCCAAGGTAAATGCCCCAGCAGGTGCTGATATAGCCCAGATTGTACGGAAGACACGCGGTGGTTTGAGAAGAGTCTATACTGAGATTGAAAAACTTAAAATGAATGAATTATGAATAGATGCAACAAAAACAATAAATCCCCTCGTGTGAAGACTGGAACAAATCAGTTACTGAACGAATTGCTTGCGCTACGAGAAAGGCTTGATGTGCTGATTTGCATGTGTGACGCAGAATTAAATCAGCGCCAAAGCATTCAGCCCTCCCGCCCTCTCCAAAGACCTTGTATGGAATGTATCGATGTCGAGTCACTTCCCATTCGTGAGTTGACAGTGGAGGAGGAGCACATGCTTGTAGGAGCGGATTTAGAAAGACGGTTTCAAAACGATGAAACCCATCATCCGTTCGCGTTGGAACATTGCTAAATAATGAAACTCTTATGTGTATTGAATCATTCATGATGCAAAAATATAAAAAAATATGAAGCGTGCGTACAGTCCGAAGGAAATAGCCGCCAAGAAATGGGTTACTCTGCCGTGGAATGAGAAATGGAGCAAACCTTTCGGGTTCCCGGCAGAGAACGCTTCGTGGTTCATCAGTGGTGCCAGTGCCAGCGGGAAGAGCAGCTTTGTGATGCAACTTGGAAAGGAACTGTGCAACTATGGGACGGTGCTGTACATGAGTTACGAAGAGAAAATCAACCAAAGCTTCCAACGGCGTATGGGTTATCTGAAGATGAATGAGGTGCAGGGTAAATTTCGCGTGGTGACAGAAGGCAGTCTGGAGGAAGTGATTGCCAGACTGAAAAAACCGAAAAGCCCGAAGTTTATCATCATCGATTCCTTTCAGGTGGCCGGATGGGATTATCCGCAGGCTGTGGAACTGATGGAAACCTTTCCGAAGAAATGTTTCATCTGGATTAGCCAGGAAAAGAAAAGCCAGCCGATGGGTGGCGGTGCAGTAAGATTGAAATATATCTGTGATATGAAGATTCGGGTGGTCGGTTATAAAGCTTATTGTCAAGGACGCGCCATTGGAGACCCGGGAAGCTATTATGTGGTATGGGAAGACGGAATCATTCAAACAAGTAATAATTTACCAAAGTGATTATGGATAATAACGAAAAGGCTTTTGAAAGCTACACCGGAACGGAAGAGTTCCAGATCCTGCTGGACGGAAATTCCAGCCGGGCAGTATTGGATGACTGGCTGGAGCGAAACATTCAAAGTGACCTGAAAGTGAGAAGAGCGAAAACGCCCGGTCATGTCGTAATAGAAACGGGTGATGTCTTGTTTGCACGTAATGTGCTGATATGGAATCCAAGTTGTAAAGTCAACATCAAAAAGAAGTGATATGGAAAAAGACAAAGTTTACATCAGTGGTGCAATAGCCCACTACAATATCGATGAGCGCAAAGGTGCGTTCCTCGATGCTGAAAACAGATTGCGTGCTATGGGGTTCGTTCCGGTGAATCCATTCAAAAACGGACTGCCGGATGAAGCGCACTGGAGAGAGCACATGCGGGCGGACATCCGTTTGTTACTGGATTGTAATTTTATCTATATGCTACAAGGATGGGAATTGAGTAAAGGAGCTAAGCTGGAGCTTGATGTGGCCAGTTCGTGTGGCATTAAAGTATTGTTTGAATAACCTTTTAATAGTGAATATATGGAAGAAAAACAGAAAGTTCAGGTCGTATTTGAATTTGACCGTTCCGAGTATGACGCGTATCTCTTTTTGATGAATCAAAAGAAGACGGAAGAGGTAGAGCAAATATGGAACACCATGAGCGGTGAGCCTGTGGTTGCGGATATTGATTTGCTTGAAGAGGACAGCCAGTCTGTAAAACTTATGATGATAAGTTTGGCAATTCTTTCAGTGGAGAAAAAAGTGAAAGGATGATATGGCACAGGAAGTAACCAATTTCGCCCGGTTCTATGCATTGTTCAACAAACTGCCTTATCAGGGCGATCGGGAGGAATTCAAAAAACAAATCGTGCTGCAGTACACGTGGAACCGGACAGACAGTCTGAAGGAAATGACGGCCAAGGAGTATGAAGTTTGTTGTACTGCCTTGGAGAAGCTGAGCGGACAAGACGAATGGCGGCAGAAACTACGTGAGGAGCTGCGGCGGAAACGGAGTCTCTGTCTGAACCTGATGCAGAAACTGGGCATAGATACATCCGACTGGGCACGAATCAATGACTTCTGCAGTAATCCCCGAATATCCGGCAAGGCGTTCAGACAGATTACGGTGGACGAACTGGAGGAGCTGGCGGTAAAGCTTCGGTCCATACAACGGAAAGGCGGCTTGAAGCCCAAGAAAGAAAAGCAAACGATTAACCCCGTGAGCGTGGTATCACTCATTCAGATTGACCCTGATGCTCCGGCAAACTGATTGGATATGGAAAATAGAAACACAAAGATTTTAGAGAATCTGAAAAAGGAAATCAATCTGCTTGCCTCTGATATGGAGAAGCAAGATGCAGCCGAGTTTTATAGTGAACTGGCTGACTGGGCATACGCCAACGGAGAGGCTATGCTGATGGAAGACGAACCTGAAATGCAGGATTATGAAAACCAATAACCCCAAAAAACAAGAATCATGGAAGAAATGAAACAAACGACCGTGGTAATGACGGCAGAGGAGAAGGCGGAATTTGAAGCCTTCCAGAGAGAAAAAGCAAAGAAAGCGGCAGAGGAAAAAGCCAAGAATGACCGCGAAATGTACAAACAGATGGTGGATGAGGAGATAGCAAACTCCATTCCGGTACTGCTGGGCATCAGTGAGCAGATCAAGGCAAGCAAGCAGACTGTGATGGACAACTTCAAAACCATTCTGGAAATGAAGGCAGACCTTTTCAAGACCAAGGTGAAGGATGACCAGCGCAGCCATACCTTTACTAACAGTGAAGGCGACAAACGAATCACGCTGGGTGTGTATGTGACCGACGGTTACCGTGACACGGTGGAAGACGGTATAGCCATTGTGAAGGAATACATAGAAGGTCTGGCCAAAGATGAAAAGACCAAGGCACTGGTGAGCATGGTACTTCGTCTGTTGGCCCGTGATGCCAAGGGAACCCTGAAGGCTTCACGCATCGTGCAGCTTCGCAAAGTGGCCATGGAAACCGGAGATGACCGTTTCATTGAAGGTGTGCGTATCATTGAGGAAGCCTACCAGCCGGAAGTGAGCAAACAGTTTATCCGTGCTGAAATCAAGAACGAAAACGGAATGTGGAAACCTATCCCTCTGGGAATGACAGAATCATAAATAATAGAACTATGATACAAGAAGTGGAGAAATCTCCGAAAGTAGCCCTGTGCCGTGCTTGCCACGGTACAGGTAAAGTAAAGAAAGTTGTAGAATATCCCTCTCGGATCTTTGGAAAGAAGCGAAGCGAAACCATTGGGGAAGTCTGCAGACAGTGTGAAGGAAGTGGCCGGGTAACGGTAAGCGCAAAAATGACGCTTGACATCCGTCCCTATAAACCTAAAGTAAAACCGTCTATGAACGATTAAACCTATATGGGAAAGCGGCACGGAGTCAGTTATCAGAAGCGTGTAGTAGAAGTAAACAGGATATATGACCATTATGCCAGTCACGGTGTACCGAACCGTGAAATATGGCGGCGGTACATATATCCTGTGTATGCTATTAGTGAGCGTACATTCTACAATATGCTTAAAGCGTCCGCAGACCCTAAAAATGATTTGCCGGACGATACGGTACAATTGAAATTTAACTTTGACTGGGAATGAATGAAGATGTAAAAAAAGTAGTGGCCCGGATACTGAAAGACATTCAGGTGGAAATGAGCGATGAGTTTGACAAGAACTTTGAGCGGCAGGCTTTTTTCAGTGAGAAATGGCAGCGACGGAAAAGTCCCATCCGGGATGAAGGCAGAGCCATACTGACAGATACCGGGGCGCTTCGGAAAAGTATTGGGAGCCGGACGACGGTAAACAGCATTACCTTCTTTACTACTCTTCCCTATGCGGCCATTCATAATGATGGTGGTGAAATAGTGGTGACAGGGCGAATGAAGCGTTTCTTCTGGCATAAGTATTATGAGGCCACCGGGTCGTTCGGGAGAAGGAAGGACGGAAAACTGCGAAAAGACAAACGAAATGCCCGGCTTGATACAGAAGCCGATTTTTGGATGTTCATGGCTTTAAAGAAAGAAGGAAGCACCATCAGGATTCCCCGACGCCGTTTCCTCGGCACATCGCCTGAAGTGGAAAAAGCCGTCCGTGAGATTGTAGAAGAGAACCTAACAGAGTATTTTACCATTGAATATAATATCATAAGAAGATGAGAAAAGAACTTTACCGGCTGCTTTGCAGCGAACTGAAGGCCATTGACCTTATAAAGCACATAGACCTGTGGAATCACAACGTGGAATTCATCGAGCAGGAAGAGAACTGGGAGCGTCCGGCTGTTTTTGTGGAATTCTGCCCTATACAGTGGAATGCGATTGTTCCCGGTGTGGAATACCGGGCAGAACCTTTGATCAAGCTGCACATCGTGACAGACTGGGAAGGTTCGAGTGCTGATGGAAGCGAGCTGCAGGAAGATGCGTTGAAGGTGTTTGACCTGCCCGGACTGATTCATGCACAGCTTGCCGGATTGGGAGGCGAGACCTTTTTGGAGCTGGATCTGGTGGAGAGTGATACCAATCACAACCATGAGGATATTGTGGAAAGTATCGAGGTATATCAGTGTGTGGCCATCAAGCGGCTGCAATAGCCGTCTTTATTAGACAGAAAAAGCCGCGGACGTGCAAATTACCGTCTGCGGCTTTTTTGTTCAATACAGGCAAAGTAAACGCAATCAGGCAGCCTCTTTCTTGTAAAGCATCATATCTGTGTAAGAAGAGTTGTAATTCATGTGAGCATTGAATTCCACCTTTGTGCAGTTTTCAAAAGGATTACCTAAATCCCTATTTTTACCTATCCATTCGCACAGCTCCAGAATTGAAGATTTGTTGGATGTAAAATATACGTATGAATGCCCCTTCAGTACATTCAGCACATCCAGATAGTCTGCCATATTCCAGTACATGTTATAGGTTCCTACGTCAGTGGACAGATAGGGCGGATCAACAAGAAATACTACTCCAGGAATATCTTTATACCGGTTGAATACTTCCTTGTAATCGCAAGATACGATTTCCAGCCCTTCGAGATAGTCCGTACATTCCGGGTAGCCGGTCTTGCGTATATTGTTGTATAAAGCTTCCTTCCGCATATCCTGAACAGACAGTTTGTATTTCATGGAAAACAAGATAGAGGAGGAGAGGGTAATGAAATCCACATATCCGGTGCTATTCTCTTCCTGCTCGATGCGGCTGAATATTCGTTCACGCAGTTCTCCTTTAATGATTTTATGACGTGGTACGGAATTCCCTACCATTTCGCGAATGTCAGCAAGCAGCTGATTCGTTTGCGGAATGTGCTTCATGCGGAAGCGGTAGTTATCAAAGTCATTATAGATAACAGTAGAGTGGGGCTTGAGGGATTTGGTAATGTGAGACAACAATCCGGAGCCACCGAACAGGTCAACAAACAATGTCCCATCCGGATATTGCTCCAGCACTTTCATGAATTCCTTGGCGAACATACGCTTTTGCCCGACAAATGGGAGAGGGGCTGACAGATACATCTTTCTCATACGTTCAATTCAAATTTTACATTTTCATTGCCGGCAAGCAGCTGTTCTGTTTTGTCGATGTTGTTTTCGTAAATATGCACGTTCCCCAGATTCAGGGTGATGGATTTTAGCGGCAACTCAATCTGTCTTGATATTAGATACAAATGATAAATATCTGCCGGCAGTCCTAAATTCGCATCGCTGCTTCGCTGATAGGCGGTCATGACCAGTTCTCCTTGCTCTATCTGAAACTGAACAAGACTAAGGCATGGAGCCTGGTTGCTTTCTGTTCCTGTAGATCCGAGAAACAATATATAGTTTTTGCTGTTCCTTTTTTCCCTGTTTATGCGTTCGATGAGTGGCGGCAGTTTTTCAAAATAGGTTGGGTAGCTGTTCACAAGGATAGAGCCGCAGTAGTCCCACCAGTTGATTCCGGCCTCCCTGTATTTTTCCACGTTGCGCTCGCCTCTCATAAACAGTTGTAGCTCGTTTTTTAACTTCTTCCGCGCTATGGTATGCCCCTCGAATATATCAAGAAGGTCGGCTGGGAGCAGCGTCAGCTGTTCATTCAGCAGGTAGCGGATATTCCCTTTTTTATTGCTTTGCATCTTTCCGGACGAAAGCACCTTGCCTAAGATTTGATAATACTTGTTCATGATATGAATGTTATTTATTGCGATACAAAGGTAGGGTAGGGGAGTTTGCCTTTAGTGGGAGGAAGTCCTGATTACACTGCACACAAATTGCAGTCGGTTTTAAAACGCCTGATCAGGTCATACACCTTTCGCTCACTGATGCCATATCGTAGGGAAAGCATTGCTACGATATAAGACACTTTTTCCCCATTGATCTGCAACTTGTTATATTCATTATATAGTTCTATATATTGCACATCATCGGGTCGTATGCCCATGTAATGGCATGTTTTTAAAAGCTCCCTGTTCAATTTTAGTATCTCAATTACTTTCATATCCAGTTAAATTTTGTACATTTGCAACATCTCACTTACTTTTGATTAAAAAACGCATCCAGTGCGCGGCGAGGGCATTGCCCCCGGTCGTGCGCACTGGATGCGTTTAAGTTAAAAGTAGGTGAGATGATTTTTAACAGGCCGGGGGCTTTTTTTATCCCTCCCCCGAAGGGATTCTCAATCATTCAATCCTGTATAATTCCAAATTGAACTTATCCTTCTTTTCCCAGCCTTCAGCCAGAATCTTCTGGATATACCTTACCGCTTTCGTATAGAAGTCTTTCAACTCATCTAACCGACTAAAAGTATGGTATTCGGGCTGTTCATCCGAACCGAATTTGAATGTAACCGGAAGGGTCTCTCCGCCCGTCTGAACGGCCAAATCGTATGCTGCCTTATAGTTGTATTGGTTCTCCGTAGAAAGCCATACAGGGGCACCATTATAGGCGAATCCGGATAGGATAGCTGCATCAGTCTGGCTGTTATACCATGACATAACCAATGTGCGGATTTCCTCATCAGTAGGCTTGTGTCCGAACTCCTCTTCCATGTAGGAGGCAGAGCCGTTCTCTTTTTCCTGCACATCCCAGCGGATGCGCCATTTGTCTTTAACCGGGTTCGTGCATTCCATCAGCGACACACCGGCACTTCCTTCAACTCTTCTCATGTAAACACGTATTTGGTTCTACCTTTGCCGAATGTCTCTGTCTTGATGGTCGTTTCAAACGGGAAACCATCCGGCATTTCCTTTACTTGTGCGAGAATATTCTTCATTTCCTCGCTGTTGGTGAAGAACTTCTTTGCTTCGCCGTTCACTTCGATGGCCACAATACAGCGGTCTTCTCCCTGCTCGGTCTTGATACCGGTCTCAAAGTCCTTCACTACAATCGGTAAGTTTACCAGTTCCCGGATGCTTACCACCACACCGGGAAATCGCTTCTTGCCGTCCTCCGGCTTGTAAGCGACATTCAAGTCTTTAAAACTTCTCATTTCTTTGCCTGTTAATTTTTTAAACAACTTATTACAGTCGGCGTGCTTCGTCATGCCGTAGAAACTGGCAATCAGTTCTCGCCGTCTTTTTCTCGATTTTACCTCGTGCATCTTCCGGGCAAACTTCTGCTTGATACGTTTCCGCAATCTTACATAGTCGGGACGGATAACATAGCCAAGGAAATCAATGCCTTCTTCTACAGGGAATACCCGTTCATTCGGCTTTATTTCCAAGTCTATTTTTCCCATTTGCCTGTGAATAACATCACGAATCTTCCACAATTCCGCTTTCGTTTTACCGAGTACCAGTCCGTCATCGCAATAGCGATAGTAATAACGAACCCCGTACTTATCCTTCAGATAGTGGTCTAAAAATACAGACAGAAGCAGATTTCCTGCCCCTTGTGAACTGCGCAGTCCGAAGCTTATACCTTCCGGCAGCAGCTTAACAAACCGCTCTAGTAGCACCAACAGCCTTTCGTCCTTGAACACCCTCCGGAAGCACCACATAACAAAGTCCTGCCGTGCATTGTCGTAAAACCTACGGATGTCAAACTTGTATGCGTAAAGTGTGCCTTCCGGGTCTTTTTGCAAATCGGTACGTATGCAGTTCATCAGATCATGAGTACCGCGCCTTTTGATGCTTGCACCGGTTGTCCGGATATAACGTTTTTGCAGGTGGCGGTCCACCACATTCATGATGGCAAACACAGCGATGCGGTCTTTCATGGACAGGATCTGCAAAATACGTTTTTTACCGTATTCTTCAATTTCCCTCTCATGGTAGCCGCCCAGCCGGAATGAGCCGTCCGCAATGGAAGCCGTCAGTTCGGCGATAATCTTCTCCCTATGGGCAAGCAGGAACCGTCCCTGCCTTGACCTCTTACGACCGGTTCCGCGAAGTACCGAATCGAATGCCTCCGACATATTGGAGTATTCGATGATTTCCTCGATAATATATCCTTCCCTGCGCATACAAATTCAGCTATTGGTTAATAAACATGGAAGATAAGGGCCTTCCTTTCCCCGGGTCTGACTTCTTCGAGCTGACTTGAGCCTACCAAACTCCACCCGACGCGTGATTTTTCAGCTTTCCACCCTAATGGGTGCTGTTGCTGTGGCTTGCTTCCCTCGGCACCGCTTCGGGGACACGTCCCCGGTGCTGTACGCCGATTAATTAGATTTCCAGACGCGAGCCGATATTCGCATTCGTATTCGAAGCATCGTTATTCGCATTCGCATTCGACACACCGCCATTCGCGTTCGCATTGTTGTACCCGCGATAGACCAAACGGACTATCGGGAAGCTCCACCGGGTACAAAGTTACTGATTTAACAGGCAAAATGAGCTAAAGCATTACACTATCCACCAAAATAGGGCCGACAATATGCCGCCTATGACGGTAAGAGACCAGTCTATCCAGTCCCAAAGTCTGCCTTTCAGTTTGTCTTTCAGTTCCAGACAGGAGGCTGCGACAGCTGCAGCATAGAGCGCTGTCCACGGGGTGAAGGCCAAAATGCCTACCAACAAACCGCCAATAAGGTGTTTGTAGCGGTTGCTTTGTTTGAGAAATTCGATAATTTTGTTCATAACGGGTTGTTTTTAAAAATTGTTTTGTATATTTGCAGTGAGGAATAGCGTTAGATGTTCAGAACGGGATTGTAGTTCCCGGAGCTTGCGTCTTTCGCTATTCTTTCTTTTTTATATGTTTGTATAATTCACCTCCTTCTGAAAGACTGTGCAGCGTGTATTCGTGCCAGTCGTATTCCCGAACTATTATCAGTGCTTTTTCACCTCTTACTTCTATCTCGAAAATGTGCGATTGTATGAGGTGTGGAATACCTTTGTGGTTATCTGCTGTTCCCAGGTATTTGGCTTTGGCAAATACATTCTTTATATCCAGAAGCATGAGGTTCTTTTCATGGTAGAACTTGTATGGCTGGTTGGTCCATTCTTGAAGCGTGCGTTTTGATATGTTTACCGGGAATGGGAATTCATTATTCGTGATAACTGTTCCCTGCAATGGCTTGGCTTGCTTCTTTATCTGTTTGGCATCTGCATTGGCCAATGTTCTTACCAGTTTGCATGCGGCGCACAATTCATTTTCCGGAACGAAGACCAGTTTCATATTTCCGTTGTTCATATCGCAATCCTTACAGCGCTTGATGGTGTATGGATTATAGTCGGGCATCGTCTTTTGTTCCATGCCTGCATTGAACCGGAACATTCCCTTTTTGTCAACTTCCAAAGCTGATTCCCCCCTTGCCATGGCCTCTTCGTGGTCTGTAGGCGGATACTTGGATTTGCGTACCTGGACCACGGAACAGCGGCAGCCCCATCCGTTAGGAGGATAGAATTCTGCCCAGAACGGGTCTGAAGCCGGGAGTGTGATGCCGGCCATTTCTGCATGGGTGGGACGTACCTTTGCATCCCCGGCCGTGCGGTACTGTAGATAATAGCGGTCGCCGTCCTGCATGAACCGTTCCCATTTGGCTGCCATTTCAGCCGAAGCCTGTACAAAGTTGAATTCAGCCCGTAGATAGTTTGAATTGTATGTTTCGTCGATCTTCCGGACATCATTCAAAAAGCGTTCGAACGTCTTTCTATTGCCGTTTTCATCCAACAGGGAGGGAAAGGCCTCATTCAGTTCATGGAAGGTCTTCAGGCCGGAGAATACATAGTTGGAACGCTCCAGCCGCTTGCGCATGGCCTCGGATATTTCCACCTGCCGGAATGAACCGTTCAGGACAGAAGAATGAGCTTCTATAAAATCCTGCGCTTCTTCGGATGCCAGGATACCTATTTCAAGGTTTGCCCCTTCCTGCCGGAACAATACCTTCATCATGCGGTCAAAGCGTTCCGTGAGCTTGTCGCGCATGAGTCTTGCCTCGTCCTCCATGGAGAGGCATAGTTCCTGTTTACCCAACAGGTGGGCATACCGCTGGTGCAGCCCCGAATAATCATCGGGGCTCAGTCGAAAAAACGGGACAGCGTTTCAGCCGGTTTGCCGTCTTTCTTTTTTTTCAGTTCTGTCGGGTCCGGCTCTTCCTTCGGTTCCTTCTCCTCGCACGGGATGCCGTATTTTTCCTCAAAGTACTGAGGCTTTACCTTGTAGTGCTGCAGTACCATTTCCTCGTAAGCTTTCTGCTGTTCGGGCGTGTAGTCAATGGAGTAGTCCCAATCGAAGCGCAGCCCTTTAACAGGAAACCCGTGGCGCACCATGCGCGGAATGAGCTGGTTGTTCACTATATCCCGCAGCATGTCGCAGTCGCTTTCCACGAGGTTCTGGAACACTTCAAGGTGCGTTTCGGACTGTGAGAGGCTGCTTCCGTCCTCGATGGTCATCGTCTGCCCGATGATGAGCTTTGACAGTTCGGAGTTGGCCCGGTCGATTCGCTTGTCATAGACATTGAACGCATCCCCCTTGCCGCTTTCCACAAATTCGATTTCGGTTTCCATTCCTGCCACCATGGAGAGGGCGGTTCCGGCTTCACGCAGCATCTTGTCGAGACGGTCAATCTCTTTCTGGTCGCGCGAAGTGGTGCGTGCTATACGCATGGGCATTCCGAATATCTCCCCGAAAGTGTCCCAAAAAGCCAGCATATTCTTTTTGGGTATAGTCTGTGAAGCTGCCTTGAGATACAGCCCGAGGTCGTCAGGTCTGCCAGCCTCAATGAGCCAGTCGGAAAAAGGCGGCTGGCGGTAATCTATACCGGTAGTCCAGTCCTGCCCGAGGTCGGTTATGACACGTCCGTACTCAGGAATGACATGCTTGCGCGGAATAAGCTTCACATCCGAATAACAGATGCAGCCGTCGCCGTCAGTGTAAAGGTCGCCCAATTCGATGAGCGAATGTCCCCAGTAGATTGAATCAAGTGCATAGCGCATGAGCTGCTTGAACCAGGACTGGTCAAAGAAGTGAACCGCTTCCTCGTTCTCATCCCCTTTCATATCCACGATTTTGAAAGAACGTGCCATGACAAAACCTCTGCGCTGCTCCACACACCCGGAGAGGTGAAGGTCTATTTCCGTGTCCCGGTAGATGTCGTACAGGCGCTGGCGGCTGGGACTGTCCACATTGATGGCATACTGCCAGGCATCGCGCCAGTTCTTGATGTCCTTCCGGGTGAGTGCATCAGTGGTGCGTTGCAGGTCGATGACCATTTTCTGCACCCGCTTGATGTCTTTCCCTTTGGCCAGATTAAAATTGCCGTATGGCGTTTGCAGTACGTTTTTCGGTTTATTGGAAAACATACCGCTGAAAAAGTCTTTAATATCCATAGTCCTACCAGTTATGATGAAGCTGCTTCTGACAGCTGTAAACAAATGAATTTCCGGACGGAAGCCCATCTTCTCCGACAGCCAAAGGCAAATCAGGGACAATTTTTCCGGCCTGTATCCCCTCGAGCATTTTTATTGCACGCTCGTAGCGTTCCTTGCGCACCTCGCTTCCCATTTTCTGCGGAACTGACGCGCTCATGTGATAGAGTGCGATGTCGCAGGCGTACGTTACGATGAGCTTGTTACGCTGTTCATCCTGTGCAGCGAAAATGGCCGTACAGTCGTATTTCGAACGCAGATAGCCGGATATTTCCTCCAAAGCCACCGTTTCCGCATCGGCACGGTTTTCCGGGCTTACCTGGGAGATGACCTTCAATGCGTTGTCGCCGATGACAACTTTGTAATCTTCTTCTGTAATGAACATGACCTTATTATTTAGTGATGAATAATGCCATTTTTTCTATATCCCGGATAGTGGTTCCCTTGCGGAAACGGTGGCGGTGAATCAGTTCGCAGATATTCCTTTTGGGGACAACTTTCAGTTTGCCGCCCATATACAGGACGTAGTATTTTCTTCCGTAGAGCTTGGCATACTTGCAAGCACGGGCAACGGCACGTTTATAGCGCCATGCAAAAATCATTCTTTTAATCAGTTGTATCATGTTACCATATATTTTTGGCGGTCGGCCTTTTGCCGAACACCGGTTGAAAACTCTCCTGTCTTGAATTGCGCTGCAGCATCCAGATGGCTCCCTCGTCGGCATCCGGTGCATCATCGTGAATACGGCTGCCACGCTCCAGAGCCAAGGTCTGTTCGATTCCGGTCTGCATATCCGGCGATTCTTTCAACTTCTCATTGTAGAATACGAAACCGCGTTCCCATAATGGTGACACCGCTTCGATGCGCTGGAGCTTGTCCGGCTTCTTTCGTTTGTCCGGCATGATGGGCAGTTGGTATCCACGCAGATTTCCTTCTGCCTCAAACTCATCCAGAATGACATCCTGCATGAAGTTCGCTTCCATAAAGAACTGGACGGCTGCCGTATCGCGTGTACGCTCGTAGAGGTCGTAAAGCCACCGTACCATTCCGGAAACGGTATCCTGCCGGACGTAACAGTCTATAAGGTGCAGTTCCTTCCCAATCTTGCCCCAAAGGCGGCAAGCCTTGTAGTCGTTTGAAGTGGTCGATTTGAAAGAGGGGTCGGTATAGCAGACCAGCATTTCATACTTGGACAGTCTGGGCAGTTTCTTGTAACGAATCCAGTCTGCCCGGAAGATAGTGCCGTCCACGATGGGGTTGTGCATCATCTCCTTTTCCCATGCCCGGTAGCCTACGAAATCCCTGTATTCCTGCGCCTCCTCTTTCGTCCATTTTTCGCGCCATACCGGTTCTCCGTTCTTGTCTATTGCCTTGATGACGGATACATGTACCCCTTTTGTCTTGGTGAGATTGGCCAGCACCGAGTTTTTAGAAATGAGGTTCCCGACCATGATAAAGCGTCCCCGGCCCACATCCAGTGCACCAAAAAGGGCTTCTTTCACCCAGTCTGTAATGTCATGCACCCGTTTCTCATTGCGGCACAGTTCGTCGTCATCCAAGTCATCGATGACGATGTAGTCCGGGCGTGCTTCCCGGTCGCGCAGACCACGCGGAGACTGTCCGCGTCCGCAAGCCAGGAATTTCACCCCGTTGGCAGCCTTGAACTCCCCATCCTGCCAGGAGGCATTCCCCTGCTGCTTGCCGAAGTCGGCAATGATGCGCTGGTTGTGTTCCAGTTCCGCCTGAATATCGCCCAGCAGACGTGTGGCAGAGTCTTCGCTTTTGCCGACCACCACCATGAAATTGATGAGCCGCTTTGGTTGGAACATGAGCCATAATGGGACGAAGATGTCCATGTGAGTGGACTTGGCATGACCGCGCGGCCACATGAATACCGCCTTCAGGTTGGGCGTACCCCTTACTTTGGCCGCTGCCGCATTGTGGAACGGTGCATTGTGAATGGTGCGTATGGCTTCCCCGGTAGTCTTGTCACGCAAGGTGAGGAAGTGGGGAAAGTAATATTCGCAGAATGCGGCATAGTTACCCTGCAGCCGCAGAATGCGCCTGTCCCTTTGTGCCGGTGTCTCGCCTGCGAGCAGCGCCGTATCCGTAATGGACTGTACCCTTTTGCAGTGTTCTTTCCACTGTTCGTATGCCTGTTTCTTTTCCGCTGCTGTTGCCATGCCCTTGTTATTTTATGCCCATCTGTTCGGTTATGTACAGGTCCTGGTACTTGTTGATGGCCTTTACCAATTCCGGGGTCACATCCGGGTCGATCGTCGAGCGGTATTCGATCCATTTGGAAAATGCCATGAACACTTCGATGGCATCCACCACATTGGCCTTCTTGTCGAGCTTCTCGATGACCGCCGACAGTTTTGCCAGCTTGTCGCCCAGCCCGGCTATCAATGTGGGGTCATCCGACGAGTTCACTTGTGTGATAAGCGTGTCGATGGTGAGCAGAAGCTTGTTCACCAGTTCCGGGCGAGTGACGTTCTTTGCCGCCCTTGCTTCTTTCCACCCTTCGGAGGTACACCATTTGGATATGGTGACACGAGACACGTCCACCTTTTCCGCTATTTCCGTTTGCTCCATTCCGGAGAGGAATAGTGAGCGTGCGAGCGATTTCTTCTTTTCGATTTCTGCCTTTGTCATATTATAAAGAATATAGGTTTGAACGGCAGGTATTGGAATGACTGTACACCTGCCCGATTTGTTCGCAAAGTTGTCCGCTTATCGGTTTGCCGCCAAAATAATGTGTAACGGTTTCATAGAAGTGTGCAACCGTTGCACACATTTTTGGCGGCCCTGCGAGTGCTCCGTAATATTGCAGAGCCAACGCACAAAGGCGTGGCATGGAAAAATGAGTAAACGTGTAAGAATTTCAAATGACAGCCTGAACAGTTACGGAAGCCGCGTGCTGACATCGGGCATGAGTGTGGAGCAGTACTGCCGGAATCCGGTACTGCTGTACATGCACCAGCGCGGTAGCGTGATCGGTTATGTGAAGGATATCCGGGTGGAAGACGGCGAGGTGACCGGTGAACCCGTGTTTGACGAGGCGACCGACCTCAGTAAGAGGTGTAAGAAACAATTTGAGTTCGGCAGCCTGAGAATGGTAAGTGCCGGCATAGATATCCTGGAACTGAGCGAACAGCCCGAACATCTACTGCCGGGACAGACTTGTCCGACCGTGACCAAGAGTAAACTGTACGAGGTCTCTCTGGTGGACGTTGGTTCTAACGATGATGCCATCATATTGATGAAAGACGGTAAACAAATCACTTTGGGAAGGGACGGGGAATGTCCCTTGCCATCAATCAATAATCAAAAAACAGAAGAAGAAATGGAACTGAAACTTTTGGCCCTTCAATTGGGGCTGCCGGAAACGGCGACGGAGGCTGATGTAACCCGGGCATTGAATGACCTGAAAGCGGCCAAGGCTGAGAATGACTCTCTGAAAGATGAAAACGGGAAGCTGACCCTGGCCCGCATTACCGGTCTTGTGGAAAAGGCCGTAGCGGAGAAACGACTGGGGGAAGACAAGAAGGCACAGTTTATCGAACTGGGCAAGAAGGTTGGATCCGACGAGCTGAAGAATGTGCTTGATGCCATGCAACCCCAGGTGAAGATCTCCACCGTGCTGAGTTACCAGGGTGGCAAGCAGCAGGCACAGCCGTCCACCTATGCCAAGCTGAGCGATGTCCCGAGTGACGCACTGCTTGAAATGCGTGAGCAGAACCCGGAGGAGTACAAGCGTCTGTACAAGGCCGAATATGGAATGACCTGTGAAATTTGAAAACCTTTAAAATGAAGACAATGGGAAAAATTGTAATGCTTTTGACGGCACTCCTGTTCAATACGCTGACAGGTGCCGTGTGTGCTTCCGTGCTGGGATTCTCTCCTGCAGCCGGAGCTGTGGGAATGAATGCGGTGGCAGCCTTCATGGGCATGGCTCCGCAGAGCGCTTCAATACTCCGTGAAGGGGTTTATACGGAAATCTGGACGGGCGAGCTTGTCAAGGTACTCCGTGCCGGGCTGGAAGGCACGTGGCTGTCAGGAATTCCCGACCAAAGCAGTATCGTGAACAACGATGTGATTCATCTGGTAGAGGTAGGGGTGGATCCGGACGTCTTGATTAACAACAAGACCTACCCGATTGACGTACAGGCTTTGGAAGACAAGGACATCGCCATCAAGCTTGACAAATTCCAGACCAAGGCCACGCCGATTACGGATGACGAACTTTATGCCATCAGCTATGACAAGACCGCCCGTGTAAAGGAAGGTCATGCCAACAGTATCAATGATGCGAAGTTCACCAAGGCGGCCCATGCCCTTTGCGCGAACAAGAATACGGCAACGACCCCGGTGCTTAAGACTACCGGCGAGAAAGATCCGGCCACAAACCGTCTGCGCCTTACCGTGAATGACCTTGTGGAAATGAAGCGTGCCCTTGACAACCTGCGCGTGCCGTCAGACGGCCGCAGACTGGTGCTTTGCCCCGACCATGTGAATGACCTGCTGCTGACCAGCCAGGCATTCCGCGAGCAGTACAACATTGACCGCAACAGCGGCAAGGTAGGCAACCTGTATGGCTTTGAAATCTATGAGTACGGCAACAATCCGCTTTATACTACAGCCGGAGTGAAAAAGGCATTGGGTGCAACGGCAGAAGCCGGTGAATTCCCGTGTTCGTTTGCCTTCTACAAACAGCGGGTTTTCAAGGCAACAGGCTCTACCAAGATGTATTATTCCGAGTCAAAGAACGACCCGTTGAACCAGCGTAACCTGATTAACTTCCGCCATTACTTCATCTGCATGCCCAAGAAAGAGGATGCCGGAGTGGTAATGATGAGCGGCTATCAAGCATGATGATTATGGCAAAGTTGAAATATCTGGTAATACACTGTACGGCAACTCCGGAGGGACGTGAGGTTTCATCTGCGGACATTCGCAAATGGCATACATCTCCGGTTGCCCAGGGAGGAAGAGGATGGAAGCAGGTTGGCTATACCGACCTGTTCCACCTGAACGGAGGCGTGGAACGTCTGGTAGAAAACAATGAGGATGCACAGGTGGACCCTTGGGAAGTGACCAACGGAGCCAAGGGATATAACAGTGTGAGCCGTCACATCGTGTATGCCGGAGGCGTGGAAAAAGACGGTAAGACCCCGAAAGACACCCGCACTGGCTGTCAGAAAAAGGCACTGGAGAAGTATGTGAAGGATTTTCACCGGAAATTTCCTGATGTACGCATTGTAGGACACAACGAACTGGCAGCGAAAGCCTGTCCGAGTTTCGATGTGCAGGAATGGTTGAAAGAAATAGGTATTAATCAATAATAAAACCGGGTGGTATGGACTTGAGCGAATTTATGAACATTATCCTTGGCGGCGGCCTGGTTGGTACGGTGGCGACCATTGGCTCCTTGCGGGCTACTGTGAGAAAAGCGAAAGCGGAAGCGATGAAGGCCGAGGCCGGTGCAGAGGCTATGCGCATAGATAACGCCGAACATGCCACCCGCATTTTGATGGAGAATATTGTAAAACCTCTGAAAGATGAATTTTGTGAAACAAAGAAAGAACTGGCCCGCAATACACGTGAGATGGCCCGTCTTAGAAAAGCTATTGATACAGCCGGGAACTGTCCTCATCGTGACGATTGCCCTGTGCTTGACAGGTTGCGCGAGTCACCGAAAGAGCATGAACCGGGAAGTCCGGACGGAAACGGCAAGCGCCGACAGCGCGAGCGGAAGTCGACGGGCGGGACTGGTGATGGCGGGGGTACCGGCGAGTTCGGTGAAGCTGACTATACCGGCGGACAGCCTCCGTAAACTTCCTGAAGGGGCGGTGTATCGCGGGAAGAGTGGACAGGCGAATCTGACCGTAGGCAGCGACGACAGCGGGAACATCGTGGCCGAAGCCTCGTGTGACAGTCTGCAGCAGCTGGTGCTATGGTATGAAGAAGAGCTGGCGCGTATCCGTAGCGAGACCAAGAACGAAATTTCAAATGACGTTCAAACGGAGGAAAAACGTCCTCCGAACCCGGTGCGGGTGTTTACTTGGGGAATGGTTGCCGGCTTGCTTGTCGGTATGTTATTAACAATGAAACTGAAAAAAAGATGAACAAGAATTTTATGTACGGCATAGGAGCCGTAAAGTATAAGGATTTCACAATCGGGTATATTGAAAAGAACTCGTTTGACCTGGGCGGCAAGAAACCCGAGGCCGCGAAGATCGAGGCCGAACAGGTGCAGGGTGCCCCGGTGCTGGTCATCCCACAGAGTAACGGCGGCATCGCCCCGACATTTAACGTTATCCAGATGAACTATTCGAACCTGCACAAACTGCTTGGCGGCAGCCTGCATTATAAGAAAGAAGACTCGGAAAAGAAAACTCCGATCGGCTGGACAGCCCCGTCGGAGGTGCTTGTCATGCAGGGACCATGGGAACTCTCCCTCGTGTCCGGACAGAGCGTACTGATTCCCAACGCCACGCTGCTTTCCAATCCTGCAGGCAAGCTGACCCTTACAGAAACCTCCAAGATAGAGGTTACGCTCGAAGTGGCGATGCCGGAGGACGGTTCGCAGCCTTACGGCGTGTTCGATACGGAAGCAATACCGGACGAGTGGGGGCAGTACAAGCTGCCGCCGGCGGAAGCCGCGGCTGCAGCATCGCTCCAAAGTGAGGAGGGCTAACGTATGGCTGACCGTTTGGAACAACTGATAGAGATGGAGTGTGCGGACGCGCTGCTTGACAGCGGCGTGTCCGTACCTCTTAAAAGGTGGAAGCTTCCGTGGCTGAAACGCCCGGTGGAGGTGCGTGTGACGATGAAGCGTCCGAGGCTGCGGGGTCAGATTCTGCTGGCGCGGGAATACCTGAAGACGGGTGTCAAACCCGATTGGCAACCGAAGGACAAGACCGAGGAACTGGCCTTTGTGGCGGAGCATGGTAAGGCTGTGAGCCGCCTGCTGGCCTATACGGTATGCCGGGGATACGTGTCGCGGCACGTGGGCATCGGGGTGACAGCGTGGGTACTGCGGAACTTTGTGGAGTGGCGTTATCTGACGGCCATGTTCCGAACATTCGAGCGTCTGATGGGCACGAAGGATTTTATGCGTATTATCAGCTCGACAGCGCGGGCGAACCCGATGACTCCGAGACTGAGCCAGGCAAGGAAGGGGAGTTAAGAACCCGGTATGAAGGTTCCCATAGCCCTTTCGGCTTCGTGTGGCAGATTGCATCGGCGACCGGCTGGAGCGTGGATTACATCCTTGATGGGGTGAATTACCAGACGCTGATCATGATGCTGAGCGACGCGCCCCGCTACAAGCGCAAGAAGTCGGGTACTTCGGGCGGAAACGGTGCTCCCAGACCGGAACACAGCGCCGAGGATGAAGCGAACGATATAGTAGGATTTTTTCAAAGCAAACTGGAATGAGCAAACCTGTAGAAGTTGAATTTTTGATGAAGGACAAACTCACGCCCGGCATGAACAAGGCCGAACGTGAGGCGCTGGAACTGCGTAATACCGTCAGGCTGCTGGAGGCTGAACTGGAAAGGCTGCGCCTTGCCGGGGAGACGGCTGCCCCCAATCTGGACCAAAGTGCCAATATTGCGCAAATACATGCGCTGGAGAAGCAGCTTGAGGAACTGCACGCCCAGTTGAAAATGTTGCAAAATGAATCGGAATCTGTACAGGTCACTCCTGCAGATATACCTAATGCACAGCGCCAGTTCAACGGGCTTCATAACAGCATCCAGCAGATGGCCCGTGAAATGCCTTCCTTGGCCATGGGACCGCAGATGTTCTTTCTGGCCATATCCAACAACCTGCCGATTTTTACGGACGAACTGGCCCGTGCCCGTAAGGAATATGATGAGCTGCAGAAGTCAGGCAAGAAAGGCACACCGGTATGGAAACAGGTCCTGTCCTCGCTCTTTTCCTGGCAGACGGCCATGACCACCGGCATCATGCTGCTGGTAATGTACGGTGATGAAATCTGGGATTGGACGAAAAACCTGTTCAGTGCCAAAAAAGGCGTGGATGAATACAACATATCCCTCAAGGAAATGACCGAGATAGAGAAGGACGGCCGTGCCCAGATGGTGCGTACCCGCTTCGAACTGAAATCGGTCATCGATGAAATAAAGAACTTCACCGGCAGCAAGGAACAGGAAAAGGCGAAGGTAGAGGAACTGAACCGCAAGTACGGGGAATCTTTCGGGTATTATAAAACACTTTCCGAATGGTATGATACCATCATACAAAAGAGTGAGGATTATGTGCAATCCCTCTTCCTCCAAGCGAAAGTACAGAATTTAGTAAAAAAAGCGTCAGAGGTTGATGAAAAAATAGCCGAGGCAGAAGCGAAGGATGAGAGTGAATTTGATACTTGGTGGGGATATGGAGGAAAGGTTGACCGTTTCTTTTCTTCGGATCAATCATATAAACAGAATAATAACGGACGTTGGAAAAAAAAGGAAGAAATAGAGCGGCTTAAATCAGAATATAACGGATATATATTAGCAGCGGAGAATTTAACCAAGGAACGCTTGAAACTGGAACAGAAGTCAGGCATCGGCGGGCATATCGACCCCAAACAGCCCGGAAAGAATCCGGAAGCGGAAGCCAAGCAACGGCTTGCCACAGAGCGCAGGCTGGCGAAGGATCTTGCCGCCCTGCAGGCCGAGAACCGGAAGGAAGAGATAGACCGCATGCAAGCCGGTACCGAGAAGAAACTGGCGCAAATCGAATATGACTATAACGCGAGAAAAGAAGAAATTAACCGGCAGGAAGCCGACTGGAAGCGTGAGAACAAGGAAGCCGGTCTTTCCACCGGAGATAACGGACTTACCCGGGAGCAACAGGATGCACTTGAAAAAGCCCGTGCCTCAAACACCGAGTCCCGGAAAAAAGCGGAGACGGACGTGTACAGGGAAGAGGCGGAAGCCATGCGTGACTATCTGAAGGAATACGGTACCTTCCAGCAGCAGAAACTGGCCATCGCTGAAGAATATGCCGAGAAAATCCGCAAGGCACAGTCCCAGGGAGAAAGGCTGACTTTGGAGAAGCAGCGTGATGCGGCTGTGCACAAAGTGGACATGGAAGCCCTTACCCAGAAGATAGACTGGGGAGCAGCGTTTGGGGATTTGACCGGTCTGCTTGCAGACCAGATGAAGAACCTGCTTGGCGAACTTAAACAGTATGTCAAGACGGATGAGTTCAAAAAAACGGGAGCCGCAGACCAGCAGGTCGTTTACGATGCCATTGAACGTATTCAAAGCATGCTCCCCGGTGGCAACGGGACATTGGATTTTGCCCGGCTGCAAACGCAGATGCACGCTTTGGGGGATGCCGTAACACGCGTGCAAAATGCGGAACTGCAGCAGGAAGCGGCATTCGCCCGGTTGAAAGCAGCGCAGACCGATTACAACAAGGCTCTTGAAAGCGGTAACCAGGCAGAAATAGAACGTACCCAAATCGCTCTTCAAACGGCTCAATCGTCCAGTGTTTCAGCTGACGAGGAATACCTGAACGCCACCTCTGAAATGAAGGCGCTTGCCGGGGAGGTGAAAAGTGCCTCCCGGGACACGGTTGACGGGTTGAACATGGTATCCGACGGGTTGCACGGCTTTGCGAGCGGAACCTTGCAGGGATCATTTGAGGGAATCCGGAACATGCTTACCGGTCTTTCAAAACTGAATATCGGAGGCAAGGTCGGTGATGCCATCAGTCAGATGTCCGAGACCCTGTCAAGTGCCGGAGTCATCGGGCAGATCATATCGGCCATCCTCTCCATACTGGATTTGCTGAAAGACGGTATCGGCCCGATTATCTCATCATTGATAGACACCATTTTCAATGCGATAACCGGAATACTCGACAATATCCTCAGCGGAGACCTGTTCAAACAGATAGGCGGTTCCCTTGTGAAAGGTATCGGGGGACTGCTGAACACGGTGTCTTTCGGAGGTTTCAACAAACTGTTCGGCATCGGCGGAAACGCCAGGGAAGTGCAGGCGGCTATAGACCGCCTTACAGACCGGAACGAGAAACTGCAGACCTCCATTGAGGACCTGACCGATACCATCAAGGCAAGCAAGGGGACTAAATCGGTGGAAGCTTACCGGGATGCTTACAAATACCAGAAAGAGACGAATGCAAACTATCTGCAGATAGCGCAGGAACAGGCACGCTACAGCAAAAGCCACCACTCGTGGAACTACTACTGGGGCGGTTTCAGCCAGGCACAGATAGACAAACTGAGCGGACAGATCGGCCGCCGGTGGGACGGGAACCTGTGGAGCCTGAGCCCGGAGGAGATGAAGGCGCTGCGCAGCAATGTGGACATGTGGACGCAAATCCAGAATACCGGCAAGGGCGGTTACGGCGGGCGACTGACCGAAAAACTGGATGACTACATAGACCAGGCCGGCAAGCTGGAGGAACTGACCGACCAGCTGTATGAAGGTCTGACCGGTATTTCATTCGACGGAATGTACAGCAGCTTCATCGACAACCTGATGAACATGAAGTACGGTGCCAAGGATGCGGCGGAGGATATATCCGAGTACTTCATGCGGGCGATGCTGAGCAACAAGATCGGTGAGATGTACAGCGACAAACTGAAAGGCTGGTGGGAGAAGTTCGGCAAGGCCATGGAGGACAACGAACTGACCGAGGCGGAACGGAACGCGCTGATGGAAGAGTACATGCAGTATATGGATGAAGCCCTTGCCCTGCGTGACAACCTGGCGGCAGCCACCGGTTATGACAAGACGCAGCAGGGTGGTACGAGCCAAAGTGCGAAAGCGGGCGGCTTTACGGCCATGACGCAGGATCAGGGTACGAAGCTGGAGGGCATGTTCACCGGCGGGCTGCAGCACTGGAGCAGCATGGACGACCAGCTGGAAAGCGTGTCGGAGAAGATGGACACGGCCGAAGGTCACCTGGCCCGGATAGCCGAGAACACCGGTGTGAGTGCCGGACACCTGGGCGAACTGAAGGAAGTGATAAAGAAAATGATACGTGACGGACTAAAAGTGAAGTGATATGGGCAATATACTGAGCGGACTGGTGCTGGTGAACGGCACGGACATCTGGACGGAATACGGCGTGTTCCTGGTGGAAGACCGGCGCGGGGGCATGGAGAACCTGACGGCCATCCTGACCCCGAGCAAGGCCAAGAAGGATACCGCCGTGTCCATCCGGGAAGAGCACGGGGAGAAATACAGCGCCGTGCTCACCCCACGGAATGAAGCGCGGGACGTGACGCTGCACTTTGCCCTTTACAGTAAGACCAAGGCAGGCTGGATGAAACAGTACTTTGCCTTTGTGAATTTTCTGAAACAAGGGAAGGACGGCTGGCTGGACATCCGTTTTCCCCAACTTGATCTGACACTGCGTGTGAAGTATGCCGACTGCACGAAGTTTACCCCGCTGACCTACCTGTGGACGGAAGGCGTGCATGCCAGCAAATTTAAGGTAAAGTTCCGGGAACCGAACCCGATTATATAACCATTCAAACGCTATTGGAATATGCTTCTAACGATATATGACAAAGCCGGAACCAAGCGTGCGGGCGTGGCTGTGAACGACAGCTCGACGCAAAGCAAGGAAGTGCAGGGAGAGAATGTGCTTTCCCTGTCGTTCAGCTATTATGCCTTCGTGCCCCTGGACGTGAACGACTACACGGACTATCTGGGTGAACGGTACTGGCTGACGGAACGCTACACGCCGAAGCAGGTGAGCGAGGGTGAATGGGAGTATAACCTGAAGCTGTACGGCATCGAGAGCCTTATCAAACGTTTCTTGGTGCTGGAGACCACCGACGGTGACACCAACCCCCTGTTCACGCTGACCGCCACGCCCCGTGACCATGTGGCGATGGTGGTGAAGGCCATCAATGACGGCATGGGTAACATTACCGACTGGAAGGTGGGGCAGGTGGACGGTACCGATCTTATCGTGATCGACTATGAGGGCATGTACTGCGACCAGGCTCTGAAGGAGATCGCCGGCAAGGTGGGAGGCAAGGCCGAATGGTGGGTCGAGGGGCAGACGGTGAACGTGTGCCGTTGCGAGCACGGCGAGGAGATCACGTTGGGATACGGCAAGGGGCTGATCTCCCTGGAGCGGGATACGAGCAATACGGAGAAGTTCTATACGCGCCTTTTCCCGATCGGGAGCAGCCGGAACATCGACGCGGAGAAATACGGCAGCCCCCGTCTGATGCTCCCCGGAAAAAAGAAGTACGTGGAGGTGGGCGTGGACGAGTACGGTATCTATGACCATTACGAGCAGGCCGCCTTCAGCGGTATCTATCCCCGGCGAGTGGGCACGGTAAGCAGTGTGCGCAGTGAGGAGGTAAAGGACGAGGAAGGGAAGACCTTTACCGTCTATTACTTCAAGGACGGAGGGCTGGATTTCGATCCTAACGATTACGAGCTGGCCGGTGAGACGAAACGCGTTTCCTTCCAGAGCGGCGACCTTTCCGGGCTGGGGGAGGGGGACGACCATTATTTCGAGGTGAACTTCGACAGCGCCACCCGTGAGTTCGAGATCATCACGATCTGGCCTTATGGCGACGACACGCAGCTTCCGGGCGGCAAGCTCGTTCCGAAGGCAGGGGATACCTATATCCTTTGGAACGTCCGGATGCCGGATGAATATTACCGTCTGGCAGAGGAGGAATTCCGGAAAGCCGTCGATGACTATAACAAGGAATATTGGCTGGACATCGCCTCTTACAAGGCTCCGACCGATCACGTATGGATCGAGGAGCAGGGAGTCGATTTGTTTGTCGGCCGGCGTGTGCGCTTGGAGAGTGCCGAGTATTTCCCCAAGGACGGCTACCGCAGGAGCCGCATTACGAAGATCACCCGTAAGGTAAACCTTCCCGGGGAGATGGACCTGGAGATCAGTGACGCCCTGCAGGTGTCCAAGTTTGACAGGGTGAACGACAGCATCGTGGAACTGAAAAGTTATACGAAGGATAAGGTCGGTAGCGCGGCCCTTCCCGATATTATCCGGAGCTTCGATAATACGCTGCCGACCGACAACAATCTTTACTCGGCAAAAAGAAGCCAAAGGGAATTCCTGAGTAAACGCCATCGGGATACCGCTGCCGAGGTGATCGGTTTTCTGAAAGGGGCTTATTTTGGGGATTACAAAGCCGGTGAATCCGGAGGCAATGTTGACAGCGACGGGAACGCCGAGTTTCTGACGGCGGTTATCCGTGAACTGCTCCGGAGCACCCGTTTCGTGGACGGCATGTTCGGTGAGGGCTGGCAGATATGGATAGATAAAATAACGGGACTCAGTAACCTTACGATAGATAAGGCGACCATCCGTCAGACACTGGTAGCCATGGAACTGTTGATCGAAAAGGTTCGCAGCGTGGGAGGGCAGCTGGTTGTATCCGCAGCCAACGGCAAGATCAAGACCGTGACCAGGGAGGGCAACAATTACCGTATCACCTTTGAGCAGGAGAACACGTTCGTGGCGCACGACCTGATGCGCTGTGCCGTTTTTACGGGAGCGGAGATTCGGGGTTACTGGGTGGAAGTGTCGGAAAGCGACACGGGAGGGATAACGGTACCCCAGAGGGAGTTTGGCGGGACGGAACCGAAGGCGGGTGATGAGTGCGTGTTGATGGGTAACACGGAAAACCCGCTCCGGCAGAACCTGATCAGCATATCGGCCACCGAGGACGGCCAGCCACGTGTTGACATACTGGATGGCGTGATGGCGAAAAACTTCAACGGCTGTTTGCGCTGCCGGGTGGGTAATCTTGACGGTATCAAGGACAGCGCTTTCCCGGCGAATAGCCAACCACACGGGAACGGTCTCTATGGCGACAACGTATATTTGAAAGGTACGTTCGTCCTCATGACCGGCGAGGATATCCTGACGAGGTTTGAGATCACGGAGGGTAAGATACAATCAGCCGTGGAGGGTCTGCGCGACGAGGTGAGGGAGGAGCAGAGCTTTTTCGATAACACCACGTTTACCGAGGGGATGAGTAAATGGATAAGCGGGTACAAGGCCGCGTTCCTGACTTTCGGCGGCAAGTGGATTCTTGCCGGTAATAAACTGTTAGCATCGAGTGAGAACGGCAACGTGGAGGTCGTAAAGACCGGCAAGGTTCCTTACGTCAGGATAACGAACAGTTATATCATGCAGAAGAACGGGGATTTCCGCACGATCCCCGATTTCAGGGAGGTGAACGGGGAGGGGCTTTTTATTCCGGGCTACGTATATCTGTCCTTCCATTACAAGGTGGTCGAGGCCGGTCATCTTCGTGTCGAGTTTGTGAACGGGGATAAGACAGGGTTCGAGAACTTCAACATGTTCGTTTATGACGGCGATTTGCCGGTCGGCGGGGAAAAGGTGTTCAACCATTCCGGGCTTTGGAACGGGACTGGCGACTTCAAGCTGTCGTTCACGGGTGTCATCCAAGTGTCCTTGTTGGTATTCTCGACAGACCGGACGGATGCCCTGGCGTACAAGTATGCCACGTTCTTCGACCAGTCGGAGAAGATGATCCGAATCGCGGCGGCGAATTTCGATAAGGACGGCAATGTGCTGGAGGCATCCTCCATCATCACGACGGCCAAATACAACAGGCTGATTTCCGTGTATTTTGATGAGAACGGGGAATTGCGGAATAAATCCGGATTGGTGACTACCGCCAATTTTTCCAAGCTGTTCGCCGAGGGGGTTACAAGCAACGGACTCGTGAAGAAGGCGGAACTGAACGTCTATGTCACCAAGGATGAGTTCGGCGATCTTGTTTCCGGTGTCACCATTAAAGCCGACCAAATCAAACTGGAGGGGCTTGTTACGGCTAACGGCTATTTCAAGGTCCTCACGGATGGGAGTATCGAGACCCGGAACGCGAACATCAGCGGTACAGTCAAGGCGAGCGGCGGTAAGATCGGCGGCTTTACCATCGATTCCGGCCGTTTGTATTGGAAGAGCCGCGATTATTTCGGAAACGATTCCCGGAGTTTGAAACTGGGAGTCTCGAGTTCCTCGACGGAGGGGATCGTGGACGTGGCCTTCAATGGCGCTACCAGTGGTCGGTTTGGCGTAAAATCAGTCGGGGCGACATCCGGTGGGGCCGCTATATACGCATCGACAGGCTCCTTAACCTACCCGGCCGGCAGTATGGCCTATGCCGGGTTCTTTGTGGGTCCGGTAGATGTAAGGGATACCGGTAACGGATTGACAAGTGATGTTTGCGCGTCGAAAGGGTTCCGGTACATCCAGAGCCGTAATTCCGACGGTACATACGTGTATAACGAGGGAGTGAACTGGGGTGGTGGCATGTCGGAAAACCCCGACCTTGACAAGATACGCCTTATCGTGAGGGGAGGTATCATCGTAGGATATAACAAAGAATAAACATTTAAAACCAAGAGATATGAAAGTTGACTTAAACAGTAGATTCAGGGGATTTGACGGGAACGAGCTTGGTGGCGACAACATCGCCACCGCCGTGGCGGAAGCCCTGTTCAATTATGGAAAAGACAAACCGGTAGGCCGTGATGAGAAGTTCAGGGCTTACGTCCTGTGCCAGCGTATTATCCAAGGCGGCGGAATTCTGGAGATAACCACCGAGGAGGGCACGCTCATCAAGGAGGTGTGCGGGGAGTGCCTGACTGCCGGCGGTTACGGTCAGGTTTATGAACTTATAGAGGGAGGGGTTTGATATGGCACTGACAGAATCGGATATCGCCCAGGTTTTGGAGGCGGTCAAGGCGGAATCGAAGAGTGTAGAGTCTTTGGAAACCGTGGGTTCGTTGAGCGGGGTCAAATCCCTGCCGGGACAGAAAGGTGACAAGCTGGTGAACGTCCCGATCACCTTACTGAGCAAGCCGGCCGATGACGCGGCGGCAAGAGCCATCGCGGCTGCCGAAAGGGTGGAGGAACTGGCCCCGGAAATGGAAGCGGCCACCCGGGAGACAAAGAAGGCCATTCAGACGGCGGGCGAATCGGCGGCAAAGGCGGAGGCGGCCGCGAAGAAGGCCGAGGATGCGATAGCCCAAGGCTACAAACATAAGGAGATGAGTGAGGAGGAGTTTGAAAGTCTCCCGGAAAAGGACGGCAAGACCATTTACCTGATTTACGAGGAGGAATAGGTATGATAAGTGTTGGAAACAAAGAGGTGACGGCCATCCGTGTAGGCGAACGGGTGGTGGCGACGGTCTATATAGGGGCCAGGCTGGTTTGGCAAGCCATCCGGAGCTGTTTCGGCGCGGGCTTTTGGCGCGGTGACAAACCCTGGAGCCGAACGGATGGCTGGAAACGGATGAAATAACTTTTAAAGAATAACGATATGGCGAAAAAAGTGTATGACGAGGACGGTCTGGATATGCAGAAGACCGATTGGTCCGGTGACGAATCCACGGGTAATCTTCCTGTGAGCGGCCGGTTGGTGGAGAACTATATCAAAAGTATTGATGACAAAGCCACCCCTACGGAGGAGCTGGCCGCCGGTGAGACGAAAGCCCCCACGAGTGGCGCGGTGTTCGCCTCGCTGGTGGGCACCGTGACGAATATCGACGTGACGGACAGCGAGGACGGCACTCAGTACGTGATGACAGTCACGCAGAAGGATGGCGAAGGCGGGGAAAGCGACAGGGAGGTGCGCTTTTCCAAGTATAGCGACGACGACAAGGTGGTGGTGAATATAGACCTGACCGATGCTTCGGGTTCCTCCTTGCCCGCTTCCCAGTATTTGTCGTTGGGTACCGGTTTCGTGGTGAGATATGCCGTTGGCGTGGGCACGGCCGGTGGCGGCGAGGTGAGTGGCTACAGCGACCTGAAGGCCAAGGTGGTCGTAAAACGTGGCTCCACGGTCCTTTCGGAATTCCAGGATGCGGAGTTTGTCGGCGTTACGGCCGGTCAGAGCTATACTTTTGACGCGTCGCCTTACCTGAAGGATGCCACGACCTACACCGTGCAGGTGGCGGCGCAGGCCGGTTATGATGGCGGTACGCTGATGAAAACCGCTACCGCCAGGGTGACGATGGTGGCTATGGAACTAAGTACCACTTATTCGGTTGGGAACGGACTGGCTGACGGGGGATACCGGAACGACGTGAACATCCCATTTACAGCTAAGGGAACGAGTGGCGAGAAGAACATCTACTACCGCGTGAACGGCGGACAGGCTTTTACCCTCGGTCTTTCTGCCGGCAGCGGGGTGCAGCAGAAGAACGTGACCATCCCCCTGACGCAGATGCAGGAAGGTACGAACGTGGTGGAAGCCTACGCACAGCATGAGAACTCCGGTGTGGTGAGCCAGGTGCATTACATTACGCTGCTGAAGGCAGGCGGCGGTGTGACGGCCTATGCCGGCATGATGTTCAGCCACCGCGCGGCAGGGTTCCAGCGAGAATGGAAACGCCCGGTGCTGGAGGCAGAGCAGTTCACGGCATGGAGCTTTTCGTATGCCGGCTATGACTGCGATGCGTACACGGCCCGCGTGAAAGTGACCAATCAGGGCAGTGTGGTGAAGGAAGACCTGCTGCAGCGTGGTGAGACCGGCAGCTACGGGCGGACCAACGTAAATGTGGAACCGCTGGACTACCGCGTGTCGTGCGGTGATGCCGTGCTTGAGGTGAAGGTGAACACCGCATCGCACCCCGACATTGAAGCCACGTTGGCACCGGATGCGGTGTGTACGTTTAATGCTTTCGGCCGAAGCAACACGGAAAACAACCCGGCAAGCTGGGTGAGCGGTGACAAGCGGATGGAGTTTCGGGACGTGCTGTGGAGCGTGAACGAATACGGTGCAGGAAGCGGCTGGCACAAGGACCGACTGTTGCTGGCCGGCGGTGCAGGCATGACCCTGACTGCCGATGGCGGGTACCGCCCCTTCAACGAAGCGGACAAGCCGGAGGGATTTGCCATCCGTGATGTGGGCATGACGCTGGAGATAGAATACAGCACGGCCAACGTGACGGACACGAACGCGGAACTGATTACCTGCCTGGGACAGCTGGACAACGGCAACCGGTACGGGCTGATTGTGACTCCGGAAGAGGCCAAGTTCCTGACCGGTGTGGTGACCGAGGCGATGGATGCCGGACAGGTGCTGCGCTATGAGGACTCGGTGGGTACGAAGTTCCAGCCGGGCACGAACATCCGCATTACCTACGTGTTCTACCCGAACGTGCAGACGAACGAACAGCGCACGTTGATCGGCTTCTATGTGAACGGTGAGGAAAGTGCCGCCTCGAAGTGGCTGGACAAGGTGAACTTCGACATCCGGAGCCAGCTGGAGTTTAAATCGGAGGGGGCTGACCTGAACGTGAAGAGCGTGCGCATCTATAACAAGGCGCTGACCTCGGACGAGGTGCTTAACAACTACATCGTGGACCGCAACCATCTGGAGGATGCCGACGGGGAACCGGGCGTGCGCTCACTGGATGAGGACAACCGCGTGCTGAATGAGGGGGACACGGTGAGCATGGAGAAGCTGATGGGACTGATGAAGAAGCGGCGGAACTCGATCCTGGTACTGATAGGCACGGGCAGCGTGGGCAGTGAGGTGCCAAGCGAGAGCGACACGCTGAACGTGATGGACGCGCTGGCCCAGCTGAACAACAAGAAGGCCAACAAGCTGTGCCGGGAAGTTAGATTCTACAACGGTGAGAACCGGGCGCTGGACTGGATAGCCCGTGACATTTATCTGCGTATCCAGGGTACCAGTTCGGTGAACTATGCCCGCAAGAACCTGCGCTTCTATTTCCAGAAGACAGCCAGTGGCTACACGGCACGGATGAGCTACGGCGAGATAGACGGTAACGGGCAGCAGAGCAACCCGACAGCTACGGAGGGTAAGAAGAACCTGTTCCGACTGCGGGACAACTCGGTGGGGGCAAAACTCGCCTGTGCGAAGTGTGACTTTTCCGACTCCTCCATGACGACCAACACGGGCGGTGCGAAGTTCATCAACGACGGCATGAAGGAGATGGGTATCCTGACCCCTGCCCAGCAATATGCAGCCGACCATAGCGATACGTGCGGGCAGGATATACGCTCGGCCATTGACGGCTTGCCCTGTGACCTGTTTGTGGCCAGGAGCGTGGATGAGGATCTGACCTATTACGGCCAGTACAACATGAACAACGAGAAGAGCGACAGCTACCCGATATTCGGCCAGGACAAGACTATCGGCGGCGAGCAGTGGGGAACCGGTGACACCCTGAACTACCTGCAGGCAAACGGCGACCGGCCGAAGGAATACCTGCCCATCTGCATCGAGACGCTGAACAACTCGAACGACCTGTGCCTGTTCCGATGGCTGCCGTCCACGGAGCCCGACCATACGGACTTCATGGATTTCAACTTTGACGGCGGTTTCGAGTTCAACCACCCGAAAGACGTGTTCTGGAACGACGGCGGTGGCGATGCCGAAGAAGAACCGAACATCAAGGAACACTTGGGCACCGGTGACAAATATGACAAGATGTACAAGGCCCTGGACCGCATGATGGGCTTCCTGTACAGATGCGTGAAGGAAACGCCTGCCGGCAAGAATCTGGCCTATAACAGGGAGTCGCACACGTTTGACGGGGTGGACTATGAGGATGACGGCAACAGGTTCCCGACCGCGAAATGGGTGAGCCCGACCTTCAGGAAGGAAGCCGGGAAGTATTTCAACCTGCCCAACCTGGCTGCCTACTACCTGTATGTACAGTTCAACCTGGGCGTGGACCAGCTGGCTAAAAACATGCTGGTGCGGACGTGGGACGGTGTGATGTGGTGGATAACCTATTACGACGGGGACTGCCAGCTGGGTTCGGACAACAAGTCGTTCCTGACCGGGAAGTATGACGACAACCGGCAGACGAAGCGTGACGGTGCCTATGTGATGCAGGGGCACAACAGCTGGCTGTGGAACCTGATACTGGGCAATATGGGCAATCTGCTGGAGGAAGTGATGACCAGGGGCGTGAACGGCGGTACGAGCTTTATGAGTGCTTTTTCCATTCAGAAAGCCGTTGACCATTTTGACACCGAACAGATGAAGAAGTGGTGCTCGCGCCTGTACAACAAGTCCGGTATCTTCAAATACATCTACCCGTTCCTGAACGAAATGCCGGTGGGTGCGGACGGCGCGAAACAGACCTATCCGCAGATCTACGGTCTGAAGGGTTCGTTGAAAGCGCACCGGAACTACTTCATCCAGCGCCGGTACGACCTGAAGCAGGTGGAGTACGGCTATGTATCTACGCTGGGTGCCCAGTTCTACCAGAGTACGGCATCGCTGGACAAGGCTTATAAGCTGAAACCGATGCAGTACCGGCTGACCATCCCGTACCGTGTGCAGTTATCTACCAGTAACGGCGTACAGGCTGACAGCGGTGTGGTGGATGCGGACGTGCTCCATTCCCTGCAGCTGATCCGTGCCTTCGGCGAGAACGACCCGCTGAAGATAGTGGGCGCAGCCAAAATAAAGGAACTGGTATGGCATGAGGATGCGTTCGCCATCGGCTTCAACTTTGGTCTGCTGACCTCACTGGTAAAACTGGATATGAGCGTGGAGAAAGCCAGCGGGTACCGGAACGGCTCGTTCATGGCCTCGACGAACGGGATGCTGCTCCTGGAAGAAGTGAACATGCGCAATAACCTGCTGGCCCGGAACGGGGACAACGGAAACGTGGCCACCCTGGATTTGAGCCGGCAGGGGCGTCTGAAGAAACTGGACGTAAGAGGTACGGGGCTGACCCGGGTGAAACTGGCCACCGGTGCGCCCGTTGTGCAGTTATGCCTGCCGGACACGATTGAGGAACTGTTTCTGGAATATCTGACCAAGCTGCAGGACAGCGGGCTGGTGCTGGAAGGCATCAACAACGTACGCGGCTACCGCTATACCAACTGCCCCGGCATCGACGGGTTCGCTATGCTGGAACGCCTGCATCAGGCCAGACTGAACGGCAGCGGCAAGCTGGAGCGCTTTGTGCTGGAGATAGACCGGGAAGACGACGGAACCCTGCTGAAGAAGTATTTCGATTACGGGACGTACACGCAGACGGGTGCGGTGGATGACCGGCATTCGGGCCTTCGCGGTAAGCTGACCCTGACGAAGTATCTGGCCGATGAGGAACTGGAGAAGTATGCCGCCCGTTATCCGGAACTGACCATCAAGCAGCCGCCCTATACGATGATTGAGTTTGACGACAGTGTGGCCGACGATGCCAATGTTTCGAACCTGGACAACAAGACGGGGTACAAATTCGGCAATACGTACAAAATGAGCGGGCATGTGAATGCCATCCTGTCCAAGCGCCACCGCGTACTGGCCAAGGTGACCAGGATGCCCACGAGCCGGAAAGTTGAGATAGCCGGGCAGCAGGTGGAAGTGAACAACCTGGACGGGGAGATGACCTACTTCCCCCTGCATGACGAAAGCTCGAACTTCTATGCCGATGCGGAGGATATGAACGACTGCACGGTGGCGAAGCTGGACGGCAGCGAGGGAGACTGGATGATGTATGAGCCGTTCTACTGGAGCAAGGGTATCAACGATTATCTGAACAACAAGAAGTACGCCTGCTACAGCAGCTACCCGGAGGACGAAATGCCCCCTGTCCCGGAAGCAACAGTACTGACGCTGGATGCCATCAAGGAAACGCAGGGCGGCTGGCTGGGTGAACGCAAGATCATGAGCGGAAAGCCCACGCTGAAGGAATCCTATACGACGGACAAGGCCTATTCGGTATGTAAGGTGGACGTAGCCGGCTACAAGCGCGTGCGCTTCCCGAGCGTTCCCGGCACGGGGCTTATCGGCAGTGTGTTTGTGGATGATGCAGGAAACATCCTGAAGAGCATCGTGGTGCCGACCATCGGCTTGAAATTTGAAGCTGGCATGTATCTGATAGCAGACGTTCCGGAGCGTGCGACGGCTCTGCATTTCTCCATTCTGAACACGGCAGAGTTTGACTGCGTGGTGCTGAGCAACAGCGACAAGATAGAGGACATGGAACCGGATTGGGTGGCCAATGAGGAACATCTGTGTGCCGTAGTGGGCAGCTCGGTGGTGGGAAGCAAGCTGCGTGCTTGCATTACAGGAAACACCACAGCCGGCAGTATGACGTGGACAGACTTTCACTATTACAGCCAGCAGCGTGGCATGCAGCAGATAGATGCTCTGATGCACAGCCGCATCGCGAACCTGAGCTATGCCCGTTACGGACGAAGGGACATGCAGGAACAGTGCGGTGCCGGACAGCATAACTACAATAGAATAACGGGAGGCACTGCCGAGCATGGTATGACAGACACCATCGGCTATGATGAAGCGTATGTCATCAACAACAAAATCACGAATTCGCTGATTGACGGCCTGGTGCATCAGTATGCCTGGTATAAGAGCCGGGACGAATACGGACAGGCGACCGTGGTGCAGGTGAACAATATCTGCTGCCTGGGCTACGAGGACATCTACGGCAACAAGTATGACATGATGGACGGCGTGGATCTGCCGAACGACAGCGGCAACCAAGGGAAATGGCGCATCTGGATGCCGGACGGCACGGTGCGGTGGGTGCAGGGCAAAACGTCCAGCGACCAATGGATAACAGGCGTGGCGCATGGCAAGTATATGGACATGGTTCCGGTAGGTAATCTGAACGGATCATCTTCTACCTACTATTCCGATAAGTACTGGATAAGCCTCTCTACAGTCCGTTTGGTCTTTCGCGGGTGCAACTATGCGAACGCGTATGGCGGTGTGTCGAGTGCGTATGCGAATTACGATGCTTCGTATACGGGTGCGAGTATCGGCTCGCGTCTGGCCTTCCGCGGTAAAATCGTTCGGGCGCAAAGCGTGGCAGCGTATAAGGCGATACGCGAGGTGGCGTAAGCGCAAAGCGCCAAAGCGTGGAGCGAAGCGACAAAAACGAAAGAATGGGATTCGGATGGTTTCCGAATTCCGTTTAAAAGGTATTCAAATACCGGCGAAGCCGGTCGAATTTTTTTAGAATATTGATAGGGTAGGGGAATACAAAACTGAACTGATTTGAGGGTAAACGACCTCAATTTAACTATGTAAAGATAGTGATTTTTGTTGATATTTGCAAGTTATTTTTCTGTTATTTTTAGCTTAGAATTGACCAGTTCAAATGGAATAAAGAGTGCTTTAAATTATACGCTTCGTTTTGTGAAATGAACTTTTCGTTTTGAAACGCGCGAACATTTCGATTTGCGGATTATAGTTGCCGCTATCCGCATCTTGCGGCAATATCGCGTGATGATGGTCATAATAACTTTCGGCTAATAGTCTGGGGAATTTCATCCATTCAGAGATTATGCCTATGTCCTGAAATTCGGTCATAACCCGAACAGAGGGATAGAACAGGGCAGCCAAAAGAAGATAGGCGGCAGTTACCGCCGTTGTGTACAAGTGTGGAACAAAACTGATGGCCAAAGCCACCAATGAGAGTATGACAAACATACATGGTCGGTCACATAAACCTCTTAACAATCTGTCCGCTCTCCTAAATGAATATATAGTGACACAGATAGCAGTTGAAAGAAAAACACCGAACTCGCCAACATGTCCGCTGATGTAAACATAGTGGAAGAGCAATAGCAGAATCAATACGACCTGTACATATAGTTTACGAGCCTTTACACTGTGCATCATAGCATCGTAGAACCTTACCATAAAAGAACGGTGGCTTTTGTACAATGCTAATGGCAATACGAAAAGCGTTATACAGAAGATAAGTTGTAGTATATTCCAAATCATAAATAATAGGGTTTCTCGCGTATTTGAATGGGGGATATCATCAACTCTAATTGGACAATATTGTGGGTGGCCAATAGGATGATAACTTCGGCGTCCCTCGGTGAAAGGTATATCGCTGCTTTCTTAATACGTTGCTTGAACGTATGCTCCTGCTTACGGTAGGCTGCCAATGCCTTATCCAGTTTATGTTCCGGAATTGTCCATGTCATGCCTTTGGCGTATGAGCCTTTGTCTTTGTAAGCCCGCAGTACCAACGTGCGGGAAACAATGTAATTGATATATCCGTTTCTTGACAAAGCATACTCCTTATAGAAATTGTCATCAACAACCTCTATCCATGTCCGGTATTCCCTAATCCAATAAACCATTTGTCGGTATAGTGTGTCCCGCATAACATGACCATTAAAGGAAATCCAACAAGAGATCGTCTTTGTTCTTCTTATACTTGAATGTGCCACTTTTGGAATGAAGATCCAAATCAAGGCACAGCTCGCCGTACATCTGCTCAAGAGAATCATAGATGGTGACAAGAATGCTATTTACCTTACCGTCTGCATCTGTCTTGCAATTCATCTTGAACATCTGTCCAAATGCCGGGTTGGAGTATGCACAGGTGCTATGCCCGAATTTGTCAGCGTGCGTGGGGATGTGGTGGTAGAGAGTTATAAGCTCCATATCGTCCTCAAACAGATCCATCACTTCCTCCAAATCGTAAGGGTCGCGTAGCGGGAAGCTCAGTAGGGCGTAGTCACCGTAGAATTGTGCTTCCTCCATTGTCGTCACATCGAGTAGTTGCGGTAGTTGCAGAGGGACAAATGTCATAAAGTCATTGAAAAAATGTCGTAACATATTCATTTTTTTATATTGTTAGAGCGTCTGTATGAAAACATCCATAAGCATTCCTGGCAGTTCAGTCAGTTGACCACTTTCCGATTGCAGGATTCGGCTCAAGGTTTTGAACGCCACAGGTGTCTGTGCCGCCATCCTGTCAAGTTGTTTCCGTTCTTTATCGGAAAGCAATGTCATAGAGAATCCGTCCAGTGAAGTATAAGGGTGGATAAGCATCCATATATAAGCATGTGCTTGCGAAGAAGTCTTGATTTTTTTGTTCCGAACATCTTCTATACAAATCTGCATATTTTGTATTTGGCGACGATTGGTGCGCATTGTCAAATAAAGCATAGCCTCCCGATAGGTAATCTCCTTTCTCTCAGCGGCAAAGAATATCTGCGAACAACACTGTTCAGTACCACGTGTGATGTCAGCCATACTCTCACCTTCGAAATCGTGCAAGTGAGAGAGGAACGCACGGAATATAGCATCTTCTTTAGTGATATAAGTAATCAGTTCATTGCGGCTATGTATGCCGTTACGGATAGTTCGAGTCAGTAACATGCGGTAAGCCGCAAGGATTTCCTCTTTGTTACCCTTATGAAGCGGAAGATTATCCAGTGAGTTGAAAAACGGGCGGATTTCTCCAGCGGCATGATGCAGTTCCTCATCATTGTTATAAGGTGAGAACTCTCCTTTGAGAGCCAAAAGTTCCTGATAAGTACGCGTCTTTGAGAGGGCTAAGCGTGAGAACTCAGTGCGGATAGAATCATGCAGTCTGATACACTCTTCACGCTGATTGGAATGGGGGTGGCTGAGCGTATCATTCCGGAGATACCTAAAAACAGAGTCTTTTACAGTTTGCCATTGTAGGATATGCTTGGTCAATACTTGAAATGAGGAATCTTTCTGACGTCGTATATTGTATAAGTACTCCCTGTATATTCCGGCAGGATCGTTCGTAGCTTCAGACAATGATTTGCCATTTCTATCGCTGCATGATATCAGGCCCAATATGGCCAATGAAACGATACATCTTCCAGTCAAAAATGATGGAGTCTTGTAGTATGATTTTAAAATTTTCATATTTAACAATTCATATTTAACGATGCAAATCTATATATTATTTTTATTGTAAAAGCTCTTTTATATCGCATTTAGTATAATTTTTGGTATCATATTAATAATATGATTATCAATGAAAACAAGTGCAAGAAAAAAAGCTAAAAAAAGGATTCAGCGAGATTTTTGCCACGATATGATTTTAGATTAAAATGAAAGTGCTATATTTGCACTTGTTATCAAAACAATGTATATTAAAATGGCAAAAGTTGGCTATATATTCAAGGAAAATAATGACAGTTTTGATGCTGAGAGAGAATGGATGCAGCGATACGGTTGTGTACAAATCGTAGAGGAAACAGTTGAACATGAAACATTGAGACCTATGTGGAAACAGCTTATGGCGAATCTTCAAAGGGGCGATGAAATAGTCATATCCAAATTCAGCAATGCTGCACGCGGTTTAAGAGAACTGGCCGCGTTCATCGAACTATGCCGTATCAAAATTGTACGTGTCATATCCATTCATGACAGAGTTGATACTCGCGGTGAATTATTCCCCGGTACGACAGCAGCCGATGTGTTGTGGATAATAGGGGCATTTCCGGAAGAAATTGCCGCACTACGAAAATATTCCGCTCATGTCGAGAAGTTACGCCAGAATATCAAAGCCCCGGCTGTGCCGAAGGTATTACCTAAAGCTGAACGAGATAAGACAATCGTGGATATGTATATCAACGGGCATTCTTTCGATGACATTTGGGCTGCAAGCGGTTTTAGCAGCAAAAGTTCTATTTGGCGCATACTCAATAAATATGGCGTAAAACTTGATCGTGGCCAAACCAGCGGTCCGCGTGTCAAACAGAACCCGAAAGAGGACGGAACAAATGAAGGTGGCTCCTGATAGAATTTTCAGATAATCAGGATCGTATATTTGTTTTTCGGTTATTATTTTGTATTTTTATTATTGTTAAAACTATAAAAGTAAGACTTATGGGAGATATTATAATTGTATTGCTGGTATTCTGGGTTGTCGGCAAGCTCTTGAAGGGCGTGTTTGGCGGTTTCAGTAAAAGCAGCTTCAAAGATGATAAGTAGGCCAGCCAAGGGATGGGATAAATACGGTCAAAAAAGACTGGTTCAAGAGGCGTGAAATTGTAAGAAGGAAGTGGAATGGAATAAATATAAACGGAGCTTCCGGCAACAGGAATCCAGGATATATCGGTTGAGATATACCCTGAATACATGTCGGATATTGTCTGTCCGGAGATGTTTAGGCTTTCCACCTATACCCCTCGTCTGTCAGTTCCAAGTATTCCTCTAATCCCGGTTTTACGAAAAAGACAATTTCAAAGGCTTCGTTACTTCCGTTATCGGGGAATGTCATGTCGGTTTCTCCATTTCGGATAGTCCCTTTGCCCACGTTGGAACCAAGGTCTTCATCCGCATAGGCATATTGAAACTCGACGTCCGGAAATATCTCGGAGAGTGTTTGGATAAGCAGAGGCACACCTTCCCAAGCCGTATCAAACCAAAGCACGTTCGGTTCTTCAAAATTCTGATTAAAGGCATTCCATTTTGTACCCCAGTTGGCAATAGACCATTCATACCAAGTAGGATAACCGTATTTTCCCCAGTTTCTCAGATATGTCATTCCAAGTTGTAATGCTTCTTCCCTGACTTTTTCCTCCTGAATTTCCATCCATTGAATGACTTTCAGGTCGTCCTGTGAATTGAACGGTTTACGTTGCTGTGCTATGATATACTGCATACCAAATTCCCCAGAAGTGGACGCTTCTATCAGTAAGTCCTTTGGCATAGGGATAATGTTGTTGAAGTCAATATAGCAAGGCGTACTGTCTTCATCAGTTTTTCCTTTTAAGAAATCCATCACATTTTGTACTGTTTCTCTGTCTGCGTTTATTTCTAAACGGTTTGTTACATAATTAGGCATGATTTTAATGCTTAAAGAATTGGTTATTATTAACTTTTTTCCCTATTGTCGGTTCTTTACTGATTGAACCGTTTTGGGATTTATGGATGCGGTAAACGGATGTCGATACAGCTTCATACGGCAACTTTTCTTGCCAAATTACTCTTGCCCAGGAAGGAAGAATTTTGTAAGAAATACACTTCAAGTAGCAGGATCAAGCGCGATAGCCGACCTTTGCATCTGATAAAACCAAACCGGTGATAGGATGAAGAATAGATGGGAGATAAAATGAAAAATAATTAATATAAAAGAAGAATGCTATTCCTTTTGCAGAAATATAAAAAAGGAATAGAATGATATAATTATAAAAGAGGGGCTATTATTACCCTCTCAATTATAAGAGGGTATGTTCTCAAACTCCGCCCCTTATTTGTAATACTGTAATACCGCAACACCTCCGTTAAAGGTCATTACGGTATTTTTTTTGAATTATTCTTGTGTTACTTCCATAGCATTGCTGTATTCTTTGATTTGCTCCATTGTCAGCCATTCGGGTTTTTCGTTTTCTCGGAAGCTGTCGTGAATTTTCGTCATGTATTCAATTTGTGTCTTTTCAGAACCAGCCCACAAACGACGAGAACTTTTGTTTCCAAAGCCAAGATAATATTCACAGTCGGCTTGCAAACGCCCCAATAACATATACCTGAATTTTAAATCGTGCTGTAATACTTCTTCTATTGTCATACTCGTTGTCGTTTTTAATTAAGTTTTTTATTTTCCCTTTTTTCAAGTCTTTTGACTTTGCCGGAAGGGTTGTTTTTCATGTGCGTCCCAAACGACGAAGCAGGAACGCAGTGCAAGGAATCGGAAATGAAATTTTATGAATACCGAAATCTATGATTTAGGAAGATTACGTCAAATTTCATTTCGGATAGCGTAGCGATACTTGGATAGCGTTCGTTCGCCGTAATTTTGCACACGAAAACAAGACCGGGCGAAAGTCTGGATAACGACAGGAAACATCAACATTCATTACATAAGGGCTGTAAAAGAGAAGCAGGCTGTTACGCTTCTATAAAAGGGAAACAAGGAAATTAAAAAAGTGGGCACGGAGCAATCTGTAAAAAAGGGGGATGCCACCTGTCTTCGGGCAAAAGAAGATACCATACCGATAGGATTTAACCGATACGGTATCTCTTTGGTAGTCATCAGTACCATACTTTCAAAAAACCATTTAAAAACATTCGATATTCGCCTCTTGGAAAATCTGCGGGGCGTGCTGATAAAGCAAAGGAAGATTCAATACCGCCATTGGATATTCCACAAATCCGCTTCTACGCTTGTAACCTGAATAGGTCGCTAAATTATTTGTCTCCAGAAACTCCATTGCATCCGGATAATGATTCACATCAATAAATGTACGGTCTGGCAAATCGAGTGCATCCATGTTCTCCAAATTGACGGATAGCACGATATACTCTGTTTCATCTTCCACACTTTGCAAAGTAAGTGCTAACCAGCCATTGCCATAAAATTGAGGCATGAGATAAAAGCGTTCTCCACGAAACTCGTATTCTTTCCGCGTTAGGGAGCTGTCCGGCTCTACCAAGCGAAAATCATCCTCTCCAGAAACAAATTCTGTTGATGGGTCGCTGACATCCACATACGTTCCATTTACATTGTGACACAAATACTCTGCATTTTCTGAACGAACAATCACAAATTGAATTTCCATACTTTTAAAATTTAGCTATTAAACATCATGTTCTTTTTTTCCCTTTTTTCGGAAGCCTTTAGGCTTCTCCAGTCGGGATTTGATTTTTACGTGCATTCAAGATTGCCTTTAAGGAAAAGCAGGCAAGGAATTTGGACAGAATTTTTACAGTTGCGGTATGGGGCGTATACGACATTTGAGCGATTGAAAATCGGGAAAGCTACTGAAAAATTGTGTTCAAATAGCGTAGCGGTACTTGAATGTTTTTCCGTGGCAATACCTTTGCACAGGAAAAAACAAGTCCTGACTGGTAGCAGCCTGAAACGAAATAATTTCGTTTTATACAAGGGTAAAACGGAGTGATAAAAAAGGGAATGACCACAAAGAGCAGCCGACAAAAGCCGGCTTTCTTTTGTTCCTGTGGGAGTAGCTGGGACATTTAATCCGTTACATCATAATAATAGCTTAGCTCGTCATCTTTCAGATACTCCATTGCATATTGACTGGCTTGTGCCCAAAGGGTATTATACAATGTCGCAATTTCCGGCCTTGTTTCATAATACTGCCATATCTTATGGTTAAGCACTAAAACCAGTTCCGTGAGATACTTGTAGTTCTCTTTCCACTCCTCAAAAGCACGGTTGAAAGTGTCCTGTATCGCCGAAAGACCAAATCGGTCAGCAATGGAAAAATCATTCCAAAAGGTTGTTTGCAATTCATAACCGTTCTCTAACATAAATTCTCTGAATGTCATAATGCCTCAAATTTTAAGATTAATATTTTATTTATTTCCCTTCGATACTTCCTGTACCGAAAGGTTGATTATTTTTCTGCCCACGGGATTGGCGGCCAGAACGGGCAAGGAGGATGCGGAAAATACACTCTTCGATATTTCGGAGAGGAAGATTTTACGGCAGCAAGTGTCAGCGGTCCTTGACAGGACGGACAGCCGGCAATCGAATTTTGCAGGGAAATAACCAGGCTTGCGGGATAGAAATATAGGGGGTAGCTGGATGGGGCTATAAAGGAGGGCCGGAGTCTAAAAAAGGAAACTGGCACAAGCGGCCACCTACAACAGTTGGGCGGGAACATTCATAAATGTGTAAAAAGGAATAGTTTCCCACCACATTTTATGCAGAATATATACGGCATAAAACACAAGTGCGTAACAGCCTCTTGAGAAAGCGTTACGGCATTTGTTTAAGTACAGGTTACAGGCTATTTTACCTGAACGAGGTTGTCCTGTAGAGTTTTCCAGCCATACACTGCGGCCACATAGGGGTGGAGGGAACGTGTAACTTGGCGAAAACCATTCTCGTCAATTTCATAGTTGTAGATTTTTGCGGCAATCCGTTCTGCGTCGTCACGATTTTCAGCGACACGGTACAAAACATAATTCGTGCCATCATGGTGCGACATACGGCCTCGTATATCGTAGCCGTCACCGTACCACTCTGCATCATACTGTGTAGATTGTAATATCCCGGCAATGTTGTCACCCAAAATTTGATAGCCTTGTTTGCGTCCGTTCCACAATCCTAAATCTCCAAATGCAATAATGACTCCATTGACATCCTTGTTTAGGTTCTGCCGCTCATCCCCCAATTCATTATACACTTCGTCCGACCACTCTTCATCGCTGACCTTGTAGGCATCATCGTCCAGTTCTTCTCGCTTGAAATTTTGATAATACTCTCTTGCTGTTTCATCCAATAGAGCATCACTTGACCAAATTATTTGTTTCATACATTCTAATTTTTTATTTTCCCTTCCCTTCAGAGGCTTTTACCTCGTCCGGTGGGATTTGATTTTACGTGCAAACCACAAGGCGGAAGAAGGGAACAATGCAAGGAGGAAGCGGCATCCGAAGGATTTCATTTGAACGGCATTGACTGCAAATGAAACGCGCCTTGCGGGTTCACGTCCGACTTAACTTCGCACTGTAAAATTAATGGACGGCGGACGTAACCTCACTTTTGGGAAGAATATATGGTTATAAGAGGGACTGGAAAGCTGCTCAGAGGTATGGAATTGAGAGAGTCTTCTTTTTTCTATTGAAAATCGTAATCTGCCTGTTCATCAAGTAGAGCTAAATATAACAGTATTACCGGGTGAAGATTTCATTTGGAGCTTGGCATCGCAACAGCCACTTATAAAAGTATGATGCGTATTAATCCGGTCATGAGCAAAACAAAAGCGACCAAAAGGTCGCTTTGTTCATGATAAGGCAAGAATTATTTTTTGCCTTTTTTCACGGGCTTTACCGGCTTTTCAGGAACATCCTCCTTTTCGATAGGAGGATAAAACTTGACAGCCACCATAACAACACGATTGTGCTTTACACCGACCTTGTCGGTCCACTCTTCAGGCTTAAAGTAGCCTTCAATGGTGAGCATCGTACCTTTGGTCAGTTGGTCGAATGACCCAGTATTCTCGTTTTTACGCCAAGCCTCAATATTCATAAAGGCTGAAATGCGGTTGGTTTCCTCGGCATTCCTTTCCTGACAGCTTACGGCCAATGGGAAACGTGCGACACTGCTGTTGGTGAACTCTCGGATTTCAGCGTCTTTACCTAAGAATCCGGTTACTGTGAAATTGTTTTCAATCTTTTTCATGTTGAATTGCTTTTAGAAGTTATTAAATCAATTTTTACACTGCCTAAAAAGTAGATGTCGTTTAAGGGATGCACCAAGGATAGCGCGTCAATACGCTTTATTTTTAGCCACAGGTAAAATCGAAGGCTCGATAAAGGAAGATTGAAGCGGCTACGCCATTGGTCAAGACAACCATGTCGTTCCCGTCGGCATACTATCTTTGCAGAGGAAAAATGATGATTGCTTCGATAAAAAGCGATTATGGAAAATGGGAAACAAGTAAACCGGTAATGATAAGGAAAAAGAGCAAATCCAAATGTCGGCACAAAGGCGAGACATCCGTCCGAAAGTCAGTGAAGAATAGCAAAGCCAAAGCGAGACATGCCTGGCTTGAATTGAGACTGTAACAAACAGAATACCATCCAATCAGAAAAAAGGCCACTGCATAAGGAATGTGTCAGCCAAGAGTGGACAGAAGCGTAGGTAGCCATCCTTGGAGGATAGTGATATCCGCATCGAAAAAAAATGGAACTGGAAGGAAAAACGGCAGGAAGAACCAGACTTTTCACAAAGTGGTTTCCAATTCGCTTTGTGCAAATGGCTGGTTTCTACAAAAGGGAGTGGCGCAGCCAAAAGAAAAAGTTATAAAAGGAAAATGGAAGTAAGGCTGAAATGGGTGATTCCATTCCAGCCAGTCGATGATATTTGTCCAAGGTGTCATTGAAATTCAACCATCATAATACGATGCTCGAATATTTTGGTTTTGTCGCTGGGACGTCGCTGGCAAACCCAAAGGTGTCGTGCACCGTAACCGTATGTGAAATATTCATCAAGTGGAGTTTTTTTCTCCAACTGTCTCATGCTTTCACGCAATTCCGCCTCATTGCCAGAAAAAAGAATCGTGTTAATGATTCGGAAATAAAGTTCAGTTACCTCGTCACAATAGGGGCAAAAGCTGTGTTCAATTGTTACTTTCATGCTTCTTTTGATTTTTATTGTACTTCGATTATATCTTCAATTCGACCATATAGGACAGAACGTAGTGCGGTTTTGTCAATGGCATAATATTCGGCAATATGTCCGTGTTGTTTCACGAAATACCGTTTGAGAACATCGGAGAAGTCAAAACGGTAGCCCATTAAAGCGATACCTCTTTTGAAATGGCAGCACTCTTTCACATTGCGGGTGAGCCAGTTCTTTTCTTCCCGACTCAACTTGTCGCCATTATCAAGACGTTCCCGTAATTTGTAAACCTTGCTATCTTTCAGTTTTTCCAATTCGGGCACATCCCATTGGACGAATTTCATTGCTATCTGTGTCATGGTTTCTATGTTGTAAAATTGTAAAAATTACTTCATCACAGTATTTAATAATCTCTCTTTGCCACAGATGAAACGAACAGTGATTTTGTTGTCGAAATCACCGACAATCGTTCCATCCGTGTGTCTCTTATAGAATAAGCAAAGTGTAGGATAGACCATAATTTTACTTTATCTTCTTCTACTCATTCAGTTACTAATTTGACCTTCCATTCTCCCTGAGAGAATATTCTAAAGCTCACGTACTCGTCTTCAAATTCATAGGTTAGAATCTTGATATAGACTTTATCTTTGTCCTCCAACGATTCTACCAATTTTTTGATTTCTTCTTCTGGATACACCCAACGAGAGGAAAATTCTGCATCTACACTATCACCATATCGATTGGTAAATTCGCTGAAAGTGTCATCCAAGAAAGCCTCTATTTTGTCGAGGTCTGTTTTATTTTCCGTTCTTGCGTGGAAAATGTTGGTTGCATAATTTGCCATAAATACCAAGTTTTAAGTTTGTTACTTTCCCTCCTGTAGCATTTCACTTACTTTCGGGCTTGATTGAAATTATGTCGCTTCAACAGATGGCATGGCTATGTATGCAGGGTTTCACTACAAAATACTACCTCTGCGAAGCGGAGCGTGGAGATTTTGTAGTGAACCTTCAGGTTACAACCTTGCATACAATAAAGACATGGCAAATACCTTTGCGACACAATTCCCATCGGGCAGACCGAAAGTTGATATGCGAGCATGTGGGAGTTTGCTCGGTACGGATGTGTGTAAAAGGTGGCTATGAAGTAAAAGAGTATCGCAGCGAAAAGAGAAAAGAGGCAAGAGCTTATCTTCTCTTTTGGCTGTATGGGTAGAATGGGAAAATCACAAAAAGTAATATGAAAATCCAGTTTGGTTTAGTTTGTTAGCCTTATATATGCTAAACTAAATTAAACTAAATATAGGCAGGCATTTTTGGCTGCCTGTACAAAAAAGATTATCTTTGCTACAAGCAATACAACTTCAAGAGATAATAATTTGTATTCTCTTTATGAGCTGCAAATAATTTGTTAGTTAAAGTTAGGAGCAAATTCTTCGAATGATGAGAGCAGATAAAATTGCTCGGAATGCACTCTGAAAGCAAACAAACGAAAAGAAAGAAACAGAGTGCAAATAGAAAAATGAGAAATCACTTTAATTCCTATTTTTGTTCCTTATTTGTTTCTCCATTAAAATTACCTTTCTTGTAACATATTGATTATAAAACATTTAAGTGTACATTTTTAAGATGATTAAGAATATTACCAAGTAATGGATGATTACTTTCACAAAGTAGGGAATATTTCCTCATAAATCCAAAGAAAAAGCTTATAAATCTGTATTAATCCACTATATTTTATTCAATTATAGAAAAACACATAAGCACAAGCACAATATTGCATCTGTCAGTACTTTAACTAATTTACAAAATTACACGACACCTCTTTCCATTTTTGACATCTCAAAAACGGAATCATATTTCTTACATCTTTTTCTATCCGACGAAATGTTTTTTCTTATTAAATACAGAATAAGGAAACGCTTTTCCTCACCCTGTGAGAAAAATATAAGCTATTACTTGGTAAGTAATTCTTCTTTTATTTGAATGGCTGTCATATGATATTCCTCATGCCACTTCCTTTTCTCCATTATGTGCTACTACCGAGATTATCAGTTCGTCATTGGCTATATCTACCTTTTCGTTTTCAAATGGTTTCAAGTAAGTTTCTGTCACCTTAATGGAAGAGTGTCCCAATGCCTTGCAGATAATACCGATATTTACTCCTGCATGAAATGCTAATGTCGCCCATGTATGGCGCGGCGTGTATGAACTGAGCTTTGCATCAGGCAGTAACAATGTCGCTATTTTTTCTAGCTTCAAGTTGAAGTTGCGCAGTACTCGGAGATAGTTCATATATAGCTCTTTATCTTTTTTTATTTTTCCATTTTTCTGACTCTGTTCCTTTGCTGCGTTTTTTTTGTCTAGAATCGGAAATAGATAAATGGAATCATAATTCATATTCTTGAACTTCTCTATCAGTTTTATTGCTTCTTTAGGAATGCGCACTGTTATCTGTCGTCCTGTTTTGTGACGGCTATATACAATATATTTTCCTTTCACATCTTGTTTTCGTAGATGGGCAAGGTCAATGAATGGCATTCCCCGGAATAGAAACATTAGTAAGAAATATGCCAATGCACATTGCATCTCTTTGGGCAATTTTTCTATATCGGTGTGCAGTAGTGTATTCATTTGTTTTGTATCCAGTGCTCGTTTGGTCTGTGATTCTACCTTTGTGTATACATTATCGAATAGCTTCGGGTTATAAGGCAGTATTTTTTTATCGGCAAGTCGGTTATATACAGCTTTCAGGGTTCGCATATAGGTTGATATAGTATTCAAACTCAGGCCTTTCGGTACTCCATGTTTTCTATCTGACCTTTTCTTGTCGGTCTTTCTGTTTCTTGTTCCTTCCAGTCTCATCCATTCCTCATACTCTTTTAACCTGCCAGATGTGAAAGCTTCATCTATTGGCACAGGTGTTCCTTTTCCTCCGTAAAACTCCGTAACGGATTTCAGTGTATAAGTATATGTATGTACTGCTGACCATTTTTTGTCTATTTCCAACTGTTTGATTACTACTTGCATGTAAGATGCCAAGTCTGGTAATTTTATGGCTTTTGCCACTTCTGCATTTTTTTCTTTGTCATCCATAATACTTTGATTTTAATTTCGCATCGTGCATAATTTCTGTAACAGCTGTGCCGATGGGAAAGTTTTGGGATGCGAAATTTTTATTTTGACCTAATGAATTTAGAATATCACTGGTTGAATATATCGAAAGATAAGCATATATTCTCCGGAAGTTATCTTTCTTTTTGATTAAGGTATAGAAGAATTTCTCTAAATGTATTATTATGAGATGAAATAATCTTCGAATCAAATAAAGAAAGTCTGAATCTATAATAAAAGTAGGCTTATTTTTTTGATTCCCCCAAGAGAAGTATGCGTTTTTTTATTCGTTTATTCCAGTGAATTGATTACCTTTGCATTTCATTGAAGTTGAACTGAGGTAAATAGATTAGGCATTGAATTACAAAGATTTATTTAAACGAGTAATATCGCTGATTTCATCTCCGGCAAAAGCATGGGAGGAAATTGGCAAGGAAGAGGATAGGCGTAAAGTGCTGGGAGCATTTGTTTATCCCATGATAGGTTTATGCGGATTGTCCGTTTTTATAGGTACATTCATTGGGAATACGGCAGGGGTCGCTGCTTTCCAGATAGCAATGACACGATGTTGTGCTATATTTGTATCCTTGTTCGGAGGATATTTTTTGGCGGCATACGCCATAGACCAGTTGGGCAAGAAACTGTTAGGACGTGAAGACCAGTATGAACTAAATCAGCAGTTTGTAGGTTATTCTATGGTAGTGACTTTTGTGCTCGATATTGTCAGTGGGTTGTTCTCTATTTCCATTCTCCATTGGATATTGCAATTTTATACTATATTCGTGGTGTTCGAGGGTGCGCGTACCCTGATGAAGGTAAATGAAGAGAAACTGACACGATACACCTTGATTGCTTCAGTTATTATAATTGTTTGTCCGGCATTGATTGCCGCTGTGTTTAATGAGTTATCTGTTATTTTAAATTAATGAAACCGACTCCTATTAATATAAAGAATAAGCGTGCATCGTTCGATTATGAATTTATCGATACGTACACGGCAGGTATCGTGCTCACGGGAACCGAGATAAAGTCCATCCGTTTGGGCAAAGCCAGTCTGGTAGATACCTATTGTTATTTTGTGCAAGGCGAGTTGTGGGTGAAGAATATGCACATAGCCGAATACTTTTACGGCTCATACAATAACCATTCTGCCCGTCGCGAACGTAAATTGTTGTTAAATAAGAAAGAACTGCGGAAATTGGAAGAAGCCGGAAAGAACCCCGGTTTTACGATTGTCCCTGTCCGTCTGTTTATTAATGAGAAAGGACTGGCGAAGCTGGTTGTCGCATTGGCTAAAGGTAAGAAACAATATGATAAGCGCGAGTCATTGAAAGAGAAGGACGACCGTCGCGAAATGGACCGTATGTTTAAAAGGTAAGTGAAATCCGTGTTATCCGTACCCCAAAAATAGACTTATGGCTACATTAAAACAACTAATTGACGAGAGAGTTCTCATTCTTGATGGTGCAATGGGAACTATGATACAAAGGTATAATTTGTCTGAACAGGATTTCCGGGGAGAGCGTTTTGCTGAGATGCCCGGACAGATGAAGGGCAATAATGACTTGCTTTGTCTTACCCGCCCTGATGTGATAAAGGATATCCACCATAAATATCTGGAAGCAGGGGCTGATATTATTGAAACAAATACGTTCAATGCCCAACGGATTTCGATGGCAGATTATCATATGCAGGATTTGTGCCGTGAGATTAATCTGGCCGCTGCCGGACTTGCTCGCGAAATGGCTGACGAATATACCGCAAAGACCCCTCATAAACCTAGATTTGTAGCAGGTTCGGTAGGTCCTACCAACAAAACTTGTTCCATGAGCCCGGATGTCAATAATCCGGCCTTGCGTGCTTTGACATACGATGAACTGGCCGCTGCCTATCAGGAACAAATGGAAGCCTTGCTGGAAGGAGGAGTGGATGCGCTTCTGATAGAAACCATTTTCGATTCCCTGAATGCCAAAGCGGCCATTTATGCTGCGGAAACGGCAATGAAGAAGATAGGGCGTGAGGTTCCTCTTATGCTTTCTGTTACTGTTTCGGATATTGCAGGACGTACTCTTTCGGGGCAAACATTGGATGCTTTTCTGGCATCCGTACAGCATGCGCCTATTTTTTCTATCGGCCTGAACTGCTCGTTCGGAGCGAAACAATTGAAACCTTTTCTGGAAGGGCTGGCTGCACGGGCACCTTATTATATAAGTGCCTATCCCAATGCCGGACTTCCTAACAGTTTGGGACAGTACGACCAGACTCCGGAGGAAATGGCTTCAGAAGTGAAGGAATATATCGATGAAGGATTAGTAAACATTATCGGTGGTTGTTGTGGTACAACGGAGGAATATATTGCAAAATATCAGGAATTGATTGTTTCCGGTTCTGCCTGGGTATCTCCTCATATCCCTGCCACCACTCCTGAGAGGCTGTGGCTTTCCGGGTTGGAGCTGTTGGAGCAGACTCCCGAAATGAATTTTATTAATGTAGGCGAACGGTGCAATGTGGCCGGATCCCGTAAGTTCCTCCGTTTAATCAATGAAAAGAAATATGAGGAAGCGCTAAGTATCGCTCGCAAGCAGGTGGAAGACGGTGCTTTGGTGATTGATGTAAATATGGATGACGGTTTGCTGGATGCCCGGGAGGAGATGACTACTTTCTTGAATCTGGTCATGTCCGAACCCGACATAGCCCGTGTACCTGTCATGATTGACTCTTCCAAGTGGGAAGTCATTGAGGCCGGACTGAAATGCCTGCAAGGAAAGTCCATTGTCAATTCTATTTCTTTGAAGGAAGGGGAGGAGATGTTTATAGAACATGCCCGTCTGATAAAAAAACTGGGAGCTGCCGTTGTAGTGATGGCTTTCGATGAAAAAGGACAGGCAGATACTTTTGAACGTAAGATTGAAGTCTGTGCCCGTGCTTATAAAATATTGACAGAACAGGTGGATTTTAATCCTCATGATATCATTTTCGACCCTAATGTACTGGCTGTGGCTACGGGTATTGAGGAACATGATAATTATGCGGTGGATTTTATCAAGGCTACCGGATGGATCAAAAAGAATTTGCCCGGTGCACACGTCAGTGGCGGCGTGAGCAACCTGTCGTTCTCCTTCCGTGGAAATAACTATATCCGTGAGGCGATGCATGCCGTGTTTCTTTATCACGCTATCCGTCAAGGTATGGATATGGGTATTGTAAATCCTGCTGCTTCGGTGCTCTATACGGATATTCCTGCTGATGTGCTGGAACGGATAGAGGATGTGGTCTTAAACCGTAGACCTGATGCTGCCGAACGTTTGATAGAGACTGCTGAGGCGTTGAAAAGAACGTCGACCGGAACAGAAGCGGTGAAACAGGATGTGTGGCGTGAAGAACCGATGGTAGAGAAACGGCTTCAGTATGCCTTGATAAAAGGCATTGGCGATCATTTGGAAGAGGATTTGGCAGAAGCGGTTAAACTGTATCCTAAAGCAGTGGATATTATTGAGGGTCCGCTAATGGAAGGTATGAATAAAGTCGGAGAATTGTTTGGAGCAGGGAAAATGTTTTTACCGCAAGTTGTGAAGACTGCCCGTACCATGAAAAAGGCGGTAGCGATTTTGCAGCCGCTTATTGAGGCCGACAAACAGGAAGGTGTCCGCAGTGCAGGAAAAGTATTGATGGCTACCGTAAAAGGGGATGTGCATGATATTGGGAAGAATATCGTATCAGTGGTCATGGCTTGTAATAACTATGAAATTATAGACCTTGGCGTGATGGTTCCTGCCGAAATGATAGTCAGGAAGGCTATAGAGGAAAAGGTGGATATAATAGGATTAAGCGGGCTGATTACTCCATCATTGGAAGAAATGGCGCATGTGGCTGTAGAGTTAAAGCGTGCGGGGCTGGACATTCCCATTATGATTGGAGGAGCCACTACTTCCAAGCTGCATACTGCCTTGAAAATAGCACCTGTTTATGGAGGTCCGGTCATTCACATGAAAGATGCTTCACAGAATGCCTTGGTAGCCGCCCGTTTGCTGAATCCGGAATCTTCTTTTGAGTTTGTGGAAAGGCTGAACAAAGAATATGAGGATCTTCGTCTGAAAAACAGTGCCAAGCAGGTAAAAACGGTATCTTTGGAAGAAGCTCAGAAAAATAAATTGAACCTTTGGTCATAAAGAAGTGCCCCCCAAAAAAGTTAAACACAAAACTTTTGGGGGGCACTTCATAAAATTACGACTTTTTTTATCTGCCCATTTTATTCGAAAGAATAAGAAGCTATTTGCTAGCAAACAAAACAGTATCCCGCCTGAAATAATGGGTTATTTTAGGCGGGATACTGTTTTATGTTATGGATATATTTTTAGGACTGCTTAGAATTTACTGAGAAACTCTTCCGCTTTTTCCAGATTTTCGGGTTTGCCGATATCAAGCAATTGCAAGTCATCTTCTACATAGCACTGGATGTCGACCCTGTGACATATGGAGAGATAGAAATCGATAATGGAATATTTTCCTTTGGGAAGGAGATGTAAAATTTTAGGGGTGGTCACTTGTATTCCGCTATAGGCGTATTCCTGGTATTCCCCTTCTCTATACCGGAATCCTGCCGGTTTGGTTTCCATGGTGTCCTTATTGACCCAGCCACATAACAGATTGTCGTCATTAAACAACAGGTAACGGGAGGTCTTGCGCTGGCTGACTAAAAGGGTGGCATTGATGTTAGGACTATGCTGGTGATAATACATCAGACTTTCAAAATCGCAATTGGAAAGGATATCTACGTTGTGGAGCAAGTAGCATTCTTTCCGCATAACTCCTAAGGTTTTTTCGATTATCTCTTCCTCATCCATCCCTTTGTTCAGATTTTCGAATATCAGTTCATACGGGGTTTCGCCTTTTTGGGTAAACATATTCTCAGGATGGTATAATAAATGGTATGCTTTTTCCAAACCGCCGCCGGTATCAAGCAGGCAGTCTGTTTCGTCCGAGATTTGTATGTTGACTCCAAAGTTCTGGTTAGCTTCCAGAAAAGCAAGAATCTGATTGGAAAAGTGGTGTACATTGATCACTATTTCATCAAATCCTGCTGCTTTCAGCTTTAAGATGATGTGCTCTAACATGGTTTTTCCACCTACCGTTACTAAAGCTTTGGGACGGGTGTCTGTTATAGGTTTAAGTCGGCTGCCTAGTCCGGCGGCAAAAATCATTGCTTTCATAATGTTCTTTCAAATGTTTGTTCTATATTCTGCTCACGGTGTATGAGTTCTACTTTTACACCGAATTTTTTATTGATATGTTCTGCCATGTGTTGCGCTGAATAAACAGAACGGTGTTGTCCGCCTGTACAGCCGAAACATACAGACAGATTGCTGAAACCTCGTTCCATGTATCTTTTTACTGAGGCATCCACTAAAGAATAGGCAGCATTTAAAAATGGGAATATTTCCCCGTCTTCTTCCAAAAAACGAATAACAGGCTCGTCTAACCCGGTGAAAGGTTTGTAACGTTCATATTTTCCGGGATTGTTTACGGCACGGCAGTCGAAAACATACCCGCCACCGTTGCCTGTGGGGTCGTTGGGTATTCCTTTTTTGTAGGCAAAACTCATAACCTTCACAGTGAGTTGCCGTTTTTTTAAGTCATCTTTAAATTGTTTCAGTTCGGTCAGGTCTTTTAGTACGGAACACAGGTAGGAATATTCGGGGTATTCATTATGAAGCAATTGTCGCAGGTTCTCGATGGCGTATGGTACACTTTGGATGAAATGTGGCTTCTTTTCGAAATAGCCACGGAAACCGTAGGCTCCCAATACCTGCAAGGTGCGGAAGAGTACGAAGTGACGCAACTGGCTAAAGAAATAATCACGGTCTACTGGTTTGTATTTGGAGAGGGCGTCTATATATTCTTCCAACAGTTCGTTGCGCAGGGTTTCGGGAAATTTAGCTTTAGCCTGCCATAAGAAAGAGGCTACGTCATAGAAAAACGGTCCTTTACGTCCTCCCTGGAAATCAATGAACCAAGGTGCTCCATCCTTTATCATCACGTTTCTGCTTTGGAAATCCCGATACATAAAGGTGGCGGAAGAGCTGCGTAACAGTACATCACTCATTTTTTGAAAGTCATCTTCCAACTTGTCTTCTTGAAACTCCAGGCCGGTAGCTTTCAAAAAGCAGTATTTAAAATAGTTCAAGTCCCAAAGGATAGAACGTTGGTTGAATTCGGCTTGGGGATAACAGTGTGAAAAATCAAAGCCGTCTGCTCCGGCAAATTGGATAGAAGGCAGTAGGCGGATGGTCTTGCGCAGCATTTCTTTCTCCTCTTCGGAGAAGACGCTGGTCGCCCGCCCTTTTTCAATAGCGTTGAACAACAGGATATCTCCTAAATCTTCTTGCAAATAACAATTCTTGTCTTCAGAACAGATGTATACTTTTGGAACAGGAAGACCTTTCTTGCGGAAGTGTGCTGCCATATAAAGAAAGGCTTCGTTTTCTTCTTTGGCAGTGCCGTATACGCCAATCAGTTTTTGGGTTCCGGTCAGCCGGAAATAACGCCTGTTGGAACCGGATGAGGGTAATTCTACAATCTCTTCGGGTACTTCTCCGAGATAGGTTTGATATAGGTTCTGTAAATCCTCTGTAATCATAATCATATTTTGGAACAAAGATATATATTATTCTCCCTTTCTTGGCTGATTTGCAAAGAAAGTTAATGCTTTAGTTCCAAATTATGAGAAAATTACTTGTTTTTACTCTTTCATCCGTATCAGTGCATTTGAAATGATGGCAGTCACTCCGCCTGTTGTAATGCCGGATGAGAAAATATTCTTTATTGATTCCGGAAATTGACATAGTATTTCAGGAACCATTTCTACACTTAAACCTAAAGCGAAACTAAGTGCAATGACTAATGTTGCTTTCCGGTTGATCTTCTGTGCTGCGATAATACGAATGCCTGCTGAAGCTACTGTTCCGAACATCAGTAAAGTAGCGCCTCCCAATACAGGTTCGGGCATTAGGGAGAAAATTAATCCTACACTGGGAAATAATCCTAATAGAATAAGAAAACCTGCAATGTAATAGCCTACATATCGGCTGGCTACTCCTGTCAGTTGTATTATACCGTTATTTTGCGCGAAAACGGAGTTTGGAAAAGAGTTGAGAATACCTGCCAGCATCGAATTGAATCCGTCTGCCAAAATTCCTCCCGAAGCACGTTTGATGAATGTTTTTCCTTCTACAGGTTCTCCTGATATCAGTGAGTTGGCAGTAATGTCTCCATAGGCTTCTATGGCTGTTATCAAGAATACTAACCCCAAAGCTATGAATGCGGAAAAGTCGAAATCCAGTCCGTATTTAAATGGGAGGGGAATATTGAAACCACCAAAACTTTGTACTGCCGAGAAATCAATTCTACCGAGTCCCCAGGCAACTAAATATCCTATAATCAGACCGATAACGATGGAACTCATACGTAGGTAGCGGTTGGAACTTCTATTAAAAAGGATAATGAGGATAAGTACCAGCAGAGCTAGACCTAGATTCTCAAAACTTCCGAAAGTGCCGTTGCTTTGGGCGGAAACACCCCCGCCACAAGCTGTGATACCTACTTTTATCAGGCTCATTCCAATCAAAGTGACTACAATGCCCGATACCAGAGGGGTGATTATTTTACGGGTATATTTTAAGATGCGGCTGATGACCATCTCTACAGATGATGCCACGATGCAAGTGCCGAAAATCAGTGGAAGTCCGCCCAGCATACCTGCCGAGATGATGGGACCGATAAATGAAAAACTGGTTCCTTGGATACATAAGAGACCGGTGCCGATGCCTCCTATCCGTCTGCATTGGATAAAGGTAGAAATACCTGAGGCAAAGAGAGACATGGATACTAGGAAACTGGTGGTTTCCAAATCCAGTTTTAATGCTCCAGCGATGATAAGAGGCGGAGTGATGATGGCTACAAAAATAGCAAGCAAATGCTGTATGGCAGCAAAAATGGCCTCTCGTACAGGGGGGCGGTCGTTCAATCCGTAAATCAGTCCGGTATTGGATTGGGCGGTTTGAGATTCCTGCATGGGGTTATCTTATTTTGATTTCACAATTGTCCAGACTTTCAATGATGGCCAATGATTCTACGCGGATACCTGCATTACGCAAATAATCTCCGCCATGTTGGAATGCTTTTTCGATGATGAATCCCATTCCGGACAGTTCGGCTCCGGCTTTTTCTACCAAATCGATGATACCCTTGGCTGCATTGCCGTTGGCGAGAAAGTCGTCAATAAAAAGAACACGGTCTCCTTTGGACAGGAAATCTTTGCTGACACATACATCATAAGAACGGTCTTTAGTAAATGAATATACACTGGTGGTGAGCATATTTTCCATTGTGACGGGTTTCTTTTTCTTGGCGAAGACAACAGGAAGTTCCAGTAAGTAGCCTACCATGATGGCGGGAGCTATACCACTGGCTTCGATGGTCATAACTTTATTGATATTGGTAGAGGCGAAACGGCGTACAAATTCTACAGCAATGGATTTCATGAGGATAGGATCCATTTGGTGATTGATGAAATTGTCTACTTTCAGTATTCCTCCTTCGAAACATTTTCCGTCCCGTAAAATGCGTTCTTTTAATGCTTTCATTCAAACTGTATTTTATAAATGAGTCGCAAAAGTACGTATTTTGCTGCATTATGCCAAACGTTTGTACAACTATCTCTACAGAAGCCTATTTACTTAATGATCAGGAAAGCCGGAATAAATAAGCCTGTGGAAGCATAAGCTGGTGTGGATTAAAGAATGTTTATTTCCACAAACTTTAGTTTATATATTTGGTATGTACTTCTTTTCTTGATAATTTAGTTCTCAATATAATTTTCTTAGTTTAGTATTCTTACTTAGCGAAGATATTCTAATGGGAGGAAATGACTGAATATGATGTATATTTTTCTTGTCTTTTATGATATCTGTCGGTAGGTAAACATTTAAATTTAACCATTATGAAAAAGATATTTTTATCACTTGTATTCCTTTTTGGTGTAGGAACTTTTGTCATGGCTGATAATACCATGAAAGTAAAGAATGATACAGTTGCCGTTGAAGACGGATTTAAAAACATAGACCTGAAAGAGGTTCCTCAATCTGTTAAAGATGCCATAGCCAAAAAATATCCCGAATCAACTCTGAAAAGTGCTTCTCTTTCTCTGAAAGAAGAAGGGGTGAAGGCATATAGAATAATATATGTAACCAAGGAAGGGGTTGAAAATAGTATTCTTATTAATATAAAGACGGCTCCTGCTAAAACGGCTCCTGCTACAAAGTAGTTTGACAGGTAGTATAGAATTGAATGTTTTATTAATATATTGAAAGCCACCTTGCTATGGTGGCTTTTTTTGATGGGATAAGTTTTTTTCCTGTCGGATTTAGATTTTATATGTATCAAAGAACAGGTTGAATTTGTAAGAAATAGGCTATATGCTTATATTTGAACATAGTTTAAAATCAAGTTTATAATCAAATAGAAAAAGTATGAAAAGACAATTATTTACAGTGTTAGTGTGCATGACGGTGTTTGCTGTTACATCTTGTGGCGAAAAGAAAGGAAAGGATAAATTCGAGGAGCGTATAGAAAAAGCCAAAGAATCGGTTGAAGATGTGGTGGATGATGCCAAAGATCAAATTGAGGATAAAGCCGATGAGGTTGGGGAAACCTTGGATAAAGCTAAAAGCAAGATAGAAAAAGCCAAAAAGAAACTTGATAAGGCTAATAGAGATTGAGAAAAATTGATTATGGATGAATGGAAAGAGATTGTCGGCTGATTTATATTAAACCAGCCGACTTAATTTATATTTCTAGACCTTTGTTCACCATTTGTTATAATGGATATTTTCGGTCTTGAATTTGTCTTTAGCTTCTTCCCGATGTTGCGGATAACCTACCGGAATCAAATTGAAAGGAATGATATGGTCTGGTAAAGACAAGACTGACCTTACCTTTGCAATGCGGTCGTTCTCCGGATAGACCGCAGTCCATACCGCTCCCAACCCCATTGATTCTGCTGCCAGCAACAGATTTTCGGATGCGGCAGAGCAGTCCAGCATCCAGTACCTATCTGTTTCTCCGTTCAGGGCTTTGCTTAAATCACCACAAACCACGATGGCTAGCGGAGCCTGTGCCGTCATCTTGGCATAAGGCAGTTCGGCGGCCAGTTTATCCAATACTTTACGGTCATCCACTACCACGAAAGCCCAGGGCTGCTTGTTTACTGCTGTCGGTGCAGCCATGGCAGCTTTTACTAATAAATCCACTTTTTCTTTTTCTATCGGTTGGCGTGTATAGGTCCGGACGCTCTTTCGGGCAAAGATATTTTCTATAGCCGTGTTCTTTCCTGTTTCTTCTTTTTTTGCTTCCATATTGTTACAACCTCCTGTAATTAGTAATGTTATTGAAAGAGTAACAGTTGTCAGAGTTTTAAAGATTGTTGCCGCATTCATTTTTATTATTGATTAATAATTGAGATGGAATTCTACCACAGCTTCAATTCCTTTGCGGAATATATCCAGAGAGAAGTTTTCATTGGGCGAATGGATGGCGTCACTTTCCAATCCGAATCCCATGAGAACGGTCTTTATACCTAGGATTTGTTCAAAATCGCTGATGATAGGAATACTTCCTCCACGGCGTACGGCAAGTGGTTTTTTTCCGAATGCCTTAGCAAAGCCTTTTTCGGCAGCCTGGTAAGCGGGCAAGGTGATGGGGCATACATATCCTTCGCCTCCGTGCATCGGGGTTACTTTTACTTGTACATATTCCGGAGCGATAGACTGGATATAGTCCACAAACAATTGGGAAATTACAGCGTGGTTTTGATGTGGAACCAGTCGGCACGATACCTTGGCATATGCTTTTGAGGGAAGTACTGTTTTTGAACCTTCGCCTGTATATCCGCCCCAGATGCCACAAATGTCAAAAGAGGGACGGCAGCTGTTACGTTCTAAAGTAGAATATCCTTTTTCACCTTTCAGTGCTTTTACACCGATGGCTTCCATGTATTTTTTTTCGTCGAAAGGAATTTGTGCAATCATCTCACGTTCGGCTGCCGGTACTTCCTCTACATCGTCATAGAAATGGGGGATAGTGATGTGTCCGTCTTCGCCAATGACTTGGGCTAACATACTGCACAGGGTATTGATAGGATTGGCTACCGCTCCGCCGAAGTGTCCGGAATGAAGGTCACGGTTCGGACCGGTCACTTCTATTTCCCAATAAGCCAGTCCTCGTAAACCTGTGGTCAGAGAGGGAAGATCCGCGCCTAGCATACTGGTATCTGAAACAAGAATTACATCGGCTTTCAGCAATTCCTTATGTTCCTTGATGAAGGTATTCAGACTGGGAGAACCTATTTCTTCTTCACCTTCGAAAATAAATTTCACATTGTGTTTCAGCAGTCCGTTTTTTACTACGTATTCGAATGCTTTTACTTGGATCATGGCTTGTCCTTTATCATCGTCAGCTCCACGTGCCCAAATGTGTCCGTCACGAATTTCAGGTTCAAAAGGCTGGCTTTTCCACAGGTCCAACGGCTCGGCAGGCATTACGTCATAGTGGGCATAAATCAATAGGGTAGGAGCATCATTGCTTACATGCTTTTGTGCAAATACCAATGGATTGCCTTGTGAGGGCATTACCATGGCTTCGTCTGCTCCGGCTGTCAACAAAAGTTCTTTCCAACGTAAGGCACAGGCCAGCATATCGTCTTTATGTTCGGGTAAAGCACTGATACTGGGAATACGGATGAGGCTGAAAAGTTCCTCCATGAAGCGTGCTTCATTTTCTTTAATGTATTGTTTTATTTCCATAATTGAATGATTCTTATAGTTGTGTAGTTCTGTCTATCAGATAATAATCCAAAATGGTCATGGCAGCCATGGCTTCTACAATGGGGACGGCACGCGGCAGTACGCAGGCATCATGACGCCCTTTGGCTTTCATGGTCGTGTCTGTGCCGTTGATATTTACTGTATGTTGCTCCATCAGAATTGTGGCAACTGGCTTGAATGCCACACGGAAGTAAATGTCTTGCCCGTTGCTGATGCCTCCTTGTATTCCTCCGGAATAATTACTTTTTGTTTCTACTCTTCCGTTATTATTATAAAATACATCATTCTGCTCACTGCCTTTTAGCTCCATGGAGTCAAAACCTTGTCCGTAAGAGAAACCTTTTACGGCATTGATACTTAACATGGCATTTCCTAGTGCGGCATGTAACTTACCGAATACGGGTTGCCCTAGTCCGATAGGGCATCCTTTGATGACGCAACTCACTACCCCGCCTATTGTATCGCCTTCTCCTTTGATTTTCCAGATAAGTTCTGCCATTTCCTTGGCTTTTTCCGGATCGGGACAACGCACATCGTTTGTTTCTATCAAGTCGAGGTTATAGCTTTTGTAATCTTTATCAAGTTTGACAGGTCCTACCTGTGAGGTATAAGCTGTGACACTGATTCCTAGTTGTTTCAATGCCAATTTGGCTAAAGCTCCTGCTACTACACGTGAAATGGTTTCTCGTGCTGATGAACGTCCCCCGCCACGGTAGTCACGGATTCCGTATTTTTGCATATAAGTATAATCTGCGTGTGAAGGGCGGAACAGATTCTTGATATTCTCGTAGTCGTTTGAATGTTGGTTCTTGTTCCATACCACAAATCCGATGGGGCAGCCGGTGGACTTGCCTTCGAATATACCTGAAAGGAATTCCACTGTATCAGGCTCCTTGCGGCTGGTGGTAAGTAATGACTGTCCGGGACGGCGGCGGTTCAGTTCCTGCTGAACGAAATCCATATCAATCTTAATACCGGCAGGGAAGCCGTCAATGACGCCGCCTACTCCCGGTCCATGGGATTCACCGAAACTGGTTAACCGGAAAATATTACCAAATGAATTGAACATATTGCTTGTAGTTTTAAAAGTTTCTTTCCGTAAAGATAATGATTTTAGGGATAATATACTTGATTGTTGCTGAAAAATTAGCAGAATGGATAAAAATGGGGTACGGATTGTATGAATTTTACAGTTTGGAATAAGAAAAACTGTAAAATTCATACAATCCGTACCCGGAAACTGTTTCTTAAGGATGGAAACAGGTATCTTTTACGAGTTAGAATTCTACCTTAGGTGCTTTATCGGCTCCTTCCTCAGATTCAAAATATGGGCGTTTGTCAAATCCGAACATGCCAGCAAGCAAGTTACGGGGGAAAGTACGGATGGCTGTGTTATATGCCCGTGCTGTGTCATTGAATCTTTTGCGTTCTACGCTGATCCGGTTTTCTGTACCTTCCAATTGTGCTTGCAACTCTTTGAAGTTCTCATTGGCTTTCAAGTCGGGATAAGCTTCGGTGATAGCGAGCAGGCGGCTCAATGCACTACCTACTTCGCCTTGTGCCTTTTGATAGGCCTGCATTTTTTCGGGAGTCAGGTCATCGGCGCTGATCTGCATCTGAGTGGCTTTGCTACGGGCGTCTACTACGGCTTGAAAAGTTTCTTTTTCGTGTGAGGCGTATCCCTTTACTGTATTTACCAGGTTGGGTATTAAATCAGAACGGCGTTGGTACTGGTTTTCTACATTGCTCCACGCTGTGCTGACAGATTCATCCATTTTTACCATACCATTATAAGAGGTTATTCCCCAAATGGCAATTAATACAATGACTACTATTACAATAATCGTTGACTTTTTCATATGTATATACTATTAAAATTATGAATATTCTTGTTCTTAAAAACGGCTTCCGGCTCCTCCGCCTCCAAAGCTTCCACCTCCGAAACTTCCTCCGCTAAATCCGCCTCCACTTCCACCGTGGCCACCAAAAAATCCTCCTCCCATTCCGCCTATGAACGGCCCTCCTCCTCGGGGGCCTTTGTAATTTTCATCTCTCGACCGTTCTTTCCGTCTGAGGATATGTCCGCAATTTCTGCATTTATATACTACTTCTTCAGTCTTTGTTCCGTTACTTCGGTCTATAACTTTGGAAGAAAGACGTTGCAGTTTGTGTTTTTTGCAGTGGGGGCAGCGTGTTTTACGCCAGTTTGCATACAATCCGATGCCAATAAATCCTCCGAAAATCACAAAAAAGATGATAATGAATTCCAAGGGATCATCTTCGCTTTCGTCATTGCCGATATTTTCCATGGAACCGTCCAGGTAGCCGTTTACGGCCCGTATTCCTGCTACCATTCCGGCGTTCCAGTTATTGTCCTTGAAATAGGGCAGCATATAGCGGTTCTGAATCCGTTTGCAGATGGCATCCGGCAATATCCCTTCAAGGCCATATCCGGTAGCGAATTGCACACACCGCTCGTCGGTGGAAAGCAAGATGACCAATCCATTGTCACGTTCTTTTTGTCCTACGCCCGTTTCCTGTCCCAGCCGGTGGGCAAAATCAAAACAATCACCTCCCTCTATGCCTGTTACCGCTACCACTAATGTCTGTATACCTGTTTTTTGCTCTAAAGCGTAGAGGATGCTGTCCATAGTGGTGACAGCGGTGGATGAAAGGATACCGTCGGGATTGCTGACGTAGCGGGTACGGTTTTGCAAATGTACCATCGGTATGTCTTTTATGGCATATTCTTTGGCTTGAAGCTGGACGGAGCCTAGAAGCATGAAAAAAGTAAGTAAAAATGTCAATTTTCTCATTGGATGTATTTGTCTACAAATGCTTTTACTTTTTGGGTATATTCTTCAGTATTGAACAGATAGGAATGTGCATGGTCTGCTTCCGGAACTATCCATAATGCTTTGGGCTGAGGTTTTGCCTCATACAATTTGTACACCATCCATGTGGGTACGTAGTCATCTTTATCACCATGGATAAAGAACATGGGCAGATGGCATCGGGCTACCTGTTTCAATGCGGATGCTTCTTTGAACCCCCATCCATATTCCAGCTGGCATAACCAGTCGGCGGTGTACATTAACGGGAATTGAGGCAAGCCGAATTGTGCTTTCAGTTCTTTGGAAAATTGGTCCCATACGCTGGTATATCCGCAGTCCTCGACAAAACATTTCACATAGTCGGGTTGCGGTTCGCCCGAAACCATCATAGTGGTGGCTGCACCCATCGAGATTCCATGTACTACCATGCTGGTGCTGTCACCGTAAATTCGATTGGCAACCTCCATCCATTGTGTTACATCTTTGCGGTCTAACCATCCCATTTGTATGGCATTTCCACCGCTCAGGCCAGTGTCGCGTAAATCTGGTAGGAGGATGTTGAAATCCAGTTTTTTATTGTATAGATAACCTATCATCATCATGCGGATGGCATTGTCTGTATACCCGTGTACTATAACTGCGGTTTTGGCTGTCGGGCGGCTGGAAGCCACATAGTAAGCATGCAGTTTTACGTGGTCGGGAGAATAGATAAAGGTATCCTTCAGTGCTTGGTTCTGTTTCAGACTATCTATCCACGGTTTTAGATAGGGGTAAGTCTTAAACATATATTGCCAGGAACTTTCCAAATTCTTTCCTCTGTTTTCAGGGCGTAAGGAATAGTTCAGCATATATTGACTGCCTCCAAGTAGGACTATAATAAGCAGAACGAATATACTACTCGTTCCAATAATCATTTTTTTTCTTTTCATACCTTAACTATTTGTTCCATATATCCCATGCACCAAAGGCTTGCAATAAGAGCATTTCTAAACCGTTTTTGGTAATTGCCCCTTTGTCTGCCCCCTTTTTCATAAAAAGAGTAGTGTCAGGATTATATAACAAATCATAAAGCAAATGGTTGGGTGTGAGATATTGGTATGGAATATTGGGGTATTCATCGGCACGGGGATACATACCTACAGGAGTACAGTTGACAACTACTTTATACTCATCCATGATTTCGGGAGTGAGCTGATCGTAAGTCAGCATTTCTTCACGCAGGTTCCGTGATACGAATTTGCATTCCAAACCTAATTTTTTCAGTCCGTAAGCAATCGCTTTCGAGGCACCTCCTGTTCCTAGGATCAGAGCTTTTTTGTGCTGGGGTTCCAGCAAGGGTTCGATAGATTGAGTGAAGCCAATCACATCGGAATTATAGCCTATCAGCCTGGTCTTACCTTTTTGGCGGACAATTTTGATTACATTGACGGCTCCGATGGCTGCCGCATCTTTATCCAGTTCGTCCAAATAAGAGATGACTTGTTCTTTATAAGGTATAGTGACATTGAGCCCTACTAAATCAGGATTAGCCAATAGCACAGAAGGCAGTTCTTTGATGGATGGGATTTCGAAGTTTACATATTCGGCATCAATGTTTTCCGAATGAAACTTTTCATTGAAAAAGTTCTTTGAGAACGAGTGTCCTAACGGATAACCTATCAAACCATATTTTTTCATAAAACTCTATACTTTAAATTATTTCGTTGCTAAATAAAGCGTACAGATACCTAGTGTCAACCGCTTGAAACTCACCTGATTGAATCCGGCTTTACGGATAATGTCTGTCATTATTTCGCCTTGTGGAAAGGCTTTGATGGACTGCGGCAGGTAAGTGTAGGCACTACGGTCTTTAGAGAGTAGCTTGCCCAAAGTGGGGATGACTATTTTAGAATAGACAGCATATAGCTGTTTCATGGGGAACCAGTCGGGTTCGGAGAGTTCCAAAATGACTAGTTTTCCGTTGTCTTTCAGTACGCGGTGCATTTCGCGGAGTCCTTTGTCAAGGTCTTCGAAATTGCGTACACCGAATGCTACGGTAATAGCGTCAAAGCGTTTGTCGGGAAAGGTGAGTGCTGTACAGTCTTCCTTAGCGAAAGAGATGCGGCTGTCCAGTCCGGCGGCTTTTACTTTTTCACGTCCCACATTCATCATGCCTTCGGATATATCGGTACCTATCAGCTCTTGGGGGTGAAGTGTCTGACAGGCTTGAATGGCAAAATCGCCCGTTCCGGTGGCTACATCCATTATATGTTGCGGGTGAAAAGGTTCCAGCCAGTTAATGGCTTTGCGGCGCCAGCTTTTGTCAATGTTCCATGAAAGGGCATGATTCAACTGGTCGTAAGCAGGGGCAATGTTGTCGAACATTTTCTCTACTTGGACGCTTTTCTTTTCGTCAGCGTTGTAGGGCTTGATTTTTTCTTGTGGGTAGTTCATGTTTAATTAAAATTGAAAATTAAAGATTAAAAGGAGAGGATGGAGGATAGATTCCTGTACCTGTCTTTTAATCTTTAATTTTTCATTTTTATTTATTTCAAGTATTCGGTTACGTTCTTTTCTATACGTGCGGCGATATTTTCAGTGTCTGCTTTCACAAATTTTTCGCCGGTGATGTGTTCGAACAGTTCCATATAGCGCTCGCTGATAGAATTTACGATTTCCGGAGTCATTTCGGGAACTTGTTGTCCTTCTTTGCCTTGGAAACCATTTTCCATCAACCATTCGCGTACGAATTCTTTAGAAAGTTGTTTTTGAGGTTCGCCTTTTGCAAAGCGTTCTTCATAACCTTCCAAGTAGAAATAACGGCTTGAATCCGGAGTGTGGATCTCATCCATCAGATAAATAGTGCCGTTGTGTTTACCGAATTCGTATTTGGTATCTACCAGGATCAGTCCGCGTTCTGCAGCGATTTCAGTACCGCGTTTGAACAGAGCCAATGTATACTTTTCCAATATTTCGTATTCTTCGGGAGTGGCCAGACCTTGTTTCAGAATTTCTTCCTTAGAGATATCTTCGTCATGCAGGCCCATTTCGGCTTTAGTGGTTGGAGTAATGATTGGTTCGGGAAATTTCTGGTTTTCTTTCATTCCTTCGGGAAGTTTTACACCACAGATTTCACGAACGCCGTTTTTGTAAGCACGCCATGCGCTACCGCACAGGTAACCACGGACAATCATTTCCACAGGAAAACCTTGACACATAACTCCTACGGTAACCATAGGATCTGGAGTCGCCATTTTCCAGTTGGGGCAGATGTCGGTAGTTGCATCCAGAAATTTGGCTGCAATCTGGTTCAGCATTTGTCCTTTGTAGGGAATACCTTCAGGCAGAACTACGTCGAATGCGGAGATACGGTCGGTAGCTACCATTACTAACTTTTCGTCATTGATGTTGTATACATCACGCACTTTGCCGTGGTACACACTTTTCTGTCCCGGAAAGTTAAAGTCTGTTCTTGTTAATGCTTTACTCATGTCTTTATTTATAATTAAAATCAATAAATTCGTTTTATGTTTTCAGATTTTTCACTTCGTTCAGAATGACATGAATGAAGGGTTTTCTGTTTTTCTTCAAACTTCTCGTATGCTTCCACAATGCGGGTAACCAGTTTGTGCCGTACAATGTCCTTCTTGTTGAGTTCGATGAAACTGATTCCTTTCACGCCTTTCAGAATTTTTAGTGCCTGTATCAACCCCGAAGTTTGTGAAGATGGTAAGTCTATCTGTGTCATGTCACCTGTTACAATCATTTTGGTGTTCATCCCCATACGGGTGAGGAACATCTTAATTTGCTGGGTGGTGGTATTTTGAGCCTCGTCCAATATCACTACAGCATCATTCAAGGTGCGTCCGCGCATAAATGCCAATGGGGCTATTTGAATCACATTCAATTCCATATATTCTTTTAGCTTGGCGGCGGGAATCATATCTTGTAATGCGTCATACAGTGGTTGTAGATAAGGGTCAATCTTATCTTTCATATCACCGGGTAAAAATCCGAGTTTTTCTCCTGCCTCCACAGCCGGACGGCTCAAAATAATTTTTTTGATTTCTTTGTTTTTCAGGGAACGGACAGCAAGGGCGATAGCAGTGTATGTCTTTCCTGAACCTGCGGGACCGATAGCGAACAGCATATCGTTCTTTTCATATTCTTGTACCAGCTTCAACTGGTTCTCACTACGGGGAACGATCGGTTTTCCTGTTACACTGAATACAATAGTATCCCCTGTATTCTCTATTTGGGGTGAACGACCTTTCACTATGTCTAAAATCACTTCTTCTTTCAGTGAGTTATACTGGGCGCAATGCTTTTCCAATGCCAATATATTCTCTTCAAAAGCACACATTTCCTCTTCGTCTCCCAATACTTTGATGACATTTCCACGTGCCACAATTTTTAATTTGGGATACAAAGCTTGTATCATTTTCATATTGACGTTGTTTACGCCATAAAATATCACAGGATCAATATCCTCTAAAACTATATGTTTTTCTATCATTTAACTAGTTTAGGTACTTTATGTACTTGTTTATAGGGTGCAAATTTAATGAAAGGTTTTCATTGTTCTTATTTTCCGGGCAATTTATTTGCATAAGCTTTTTCAGAAAAAGGATTTTAATCTATCTTTGCGAGGAATTTGAAAAGATAGTTAGATTATGAATTGTATGAAAGGTGCATGTTGCACGCTATTGTCACTGTTGTTTTCCTTGACAGTTTCTTCCGGTTGCAAGGAAAAAGATATGTCCATGAAGATGAACGAGCCTCATAATATAAAAGGTGTAATTAGCTATAAACGTAGTTTCGGTGATTTGAATGATACTCATCTCAGTGTGGCGAAGAAAATAGGAATTCGTCCGTTGGCTTCTCGTTCGGAAGCAGAGGGGCTGGGTGGCAAATTGGTTCAGATAAAACCCTGTGAGCGTTATGCCATGGATTCGCTGACTCACTCCATTCCTTTTCTGATTCCGCAGGCTAGTGCGTTATTGGATACAATAGGAGCCAATTTTTTGGATTCATTGAGTTGCAAAGGATTGAATCCTAATCAAATCATTGTTACTTCTGTACTTCGTACGGCAGATGATGTGAAACGTCTTCGTCGTCGCAATGGAAATGCTTCTGCCAATTCAGCTCATGCTTTTGGGACAACTTTCGATGTCAGTTACCGTCGGTTTTGTAAAGTGGAAGACCCGGATGGACGTCCTATGCAGGATGTTAGTCCGGATACGCTGAAGTTGGTATTGGCCGAGGTACTCCGTGATCTTCGGAAATCGGACAAATGCTATATTAAATATGAGTTGAAACAGGGATGTTTTCATATAACAGCCCGCTGATTTATTGAATTTTCACTTGGTCGGAGGCTTTACGATGCGGTATTTCATATATTTGGCTTATGATGGAACGAATTATCACGGTTGGCAGATTCAGCCCAATGGTGACAGTGTACAGGAAACATTAATGCGTGCTCTTTCTACTTTTCTCCGTCAAGCAATAGAGGTAGTGGGAGCGGGACGTACTGATGCCGGTGTGCATGCGCGTCTCATGATCGCGCATTTTGATTATGACCGGGAGTTGGATTGTGTTCAGATAACGGAGAAATTGAATCGCTTGCTTCCTCCCGATATAGCGGTTTACGCTGTAAAGCGGGTGAAGGATGATGCGCATGCCCGTTTTGACGCGACTTATCGTACTTATAAGTATTATGTGACTACCCGGAAAGATCCGTTTAACCGTCACTATGCCTGGAGGCTTTTTAATTCATTGGATTTTGAGAAAATGAATGAGGCTGCCCGTGTATTGTTTGATTATACTGATTTTACCAGTTTCAGTAAATTGCATACTGATGTGAAGACGAATAATTGCCGGATTATGCATGCTGAATGGACGCAGGTGAGCGGGACAGAATGGGTATTTACTATTAAAGCTGACCGTTTTTTACGGAATATGGTAAGGGCTGTGGTAGGTACGTTGGTAGAAGTGGGACGTGGTAAAATGACTGTGGATGAGTTCAGGAAAGTGATAGAGGATAAAGATCGTTGTAGTGCCGGGAGTTCTGTTCCGGGACATGCCTTGTTTTTGGTAGATGTGGGATATCCGGAAGAACTGTTTATTGTTTCTCCGTCAGATATTTCCAATATCTGACAGGCATATCTTGCCGGTGTTTTCTGGGATTCCAACGTTCTTTGATGCAAATGGACTTGAAATATGTTTTCCAAAGTTTCTGAAACAATTTCTCATCATTGTCCATCAATGTTTCATTTAGCATTCCTGTGACCAGATGTGCTTGGCGGGGGTCTTCAAATGTTACTTCTTCCATCTCCGTCAGATTATAGTAATATCCATATTGTCGCTTCACATCATAAATGAGCCAACGCTGGTCGGCAAACCGGTCTTTGAAATGATCCACAGCCAGTGGCAGTGCGTTGAATTGAGGCTCTACGGCTGCAAAGAAAGTTCCGTCCGCAGCTTTTTGGAAACGGACGAACTGCATGAGGTGTACTCGTTCTCCATCTACTCTTTTATAGATTTTCGCAAGCTCCAGCACATCAGGATCGGCAAAGTTGGTTTCGATGGAATGAGGAGAGTTTATGGCCTTCCGGATATAGCGGAAAAGCATTTCGTCCACCTTTGGTAATTCTGATAACCAGCAGCAGGTTAGGCAGAACAGGGCATGCTTGGAGATTTTTTTCTGTAATCCGCGCCACACTCGTCCGGCTTTCTCTTCATCAGTGGCTATGTGTATGGCTTCATCATAAAATAAGGGTAGCGGCTCGCCTTCCATCAAGAGCGAGTCTGGAAAGGTTTTGCGGAAGTAGGCATCGAAAATGCAAGTCAGCAAGCCTTCAAACGTATGGTCATAGATAAACAGAATCATTCGTTATCAGTGAAGTTCAGTATTAATTGGCGTTCGTCCACTTTCTTTTTGGGTTTGGGTACTAACAGTCTGCGTACTCCTGTCGGGGTCAGTTCATTAACAGTTCGGGTGGGGAGTTCGTTGCAGGTTATGAAGTATTGCGCTTTTTTCATCACTACACCTATTTTTTTCAGTTCATAGAATCCCAGTTTGGAGAAGCGGCGTGATGCGATGATTTGTCTTGCCGATTTGATTCCGATGCCCGGTACTCTGAGAATCATTTCGTAATCTGCCTGATTTATATCTATCGGAAATAGTTCGGGATGCCGTAATGCCCAACCTAGTTTGGGATCGATTTCCAAATCCAGGTCGGGATAGGAGTCATCTACTATTTCTTCTACTTTAAATTGATAGAAACGTAACAGCCAGTCGGCCTGATACAAACGGTTCTCCCGTACCAATGGCGGCTGTTTCAGTGCCGGAAGCCGTTTGTCGTATGTATTTACGGATATATATCCTGAGTAGTAAACGCGCCTCATGGTGGGGTGTTGGTAGAGTGAAGAAGAAAGATAAAGGATGTCTTTGTCTGATTCGGTTGTGGCACCGACAATCATCTGCGTGCTTTGTCCGGCAGGAACGAAGCGTGGAACATGGCGGAATTTTTTCCGGTCTTCCTTATTGGTAAGTACTCCCTGCTGGATATAGCGCATGGGCTGGTACACACTTTTGTGATCTTTTTCGGGAGCCAGTAATTTCAGATTCTCTTCTTTGGGAATTTCTATGTTTACACTGAGGCGGTCAGCGTAGAGTCCGGCTTCATTAACTAGTTCGCGACTGGCTCCGGGGATGCTTTTCAGGTGAATATATCCGTTGAATTTGTGTACTAACCGCAGGTCTTTGGCAACACGTACCAACCTTTCCATGGTGTAATCCGGATTGCGTACAACGCCGGAGCTGAGGAAAAGCCCTTCTATATAGTTGCGCCGGTAGAATTCGATGGTGAGGTCTACCAGTTCGCTTACCGAAAGTGTGGCACGGGGAATGTCATTGCTTCTTCTATTGATACAATAGGCACAGTCATATATGCAATAATTGGTCAGCATAATTTTCAGCAAGGATATGCAACGACCGTCCTCAGCGAAGCTGTGGCATATTCCCCAGCCGCCTACGGTGTTTCCCAATGTGCCTGATTGGTTACGGCGCACAGTCCCACTACTGGAGCAGGAAACATCATATTTGGCAGATTCTGCTAGTACTTTCAATTTGGCAAGGACATTCTCATTCATTTAATCAGAATATTTCTGCCAAAAATACAGATAGTCTTTGGAATGGGCAAACGGTTTGGCATTTTCTCCGTTAATTTTTAACTTCTTTGTTGGATTATACTGTTCCTTTTTTCTAATTACAATATAAGCCCGCTTGCTTTAAGCAGGTGTGTATTAGTGGTGACTATAATTCTTTTAACTTCTTTGTGGAGAATATATGGGGTATTGGAACGTGGATGAACTCTGTATGAATTCCATCGCTTTTTTTATGTTAAAATGCTACTTAAACATTAGTTTATGTAATATAAATTAAGGCGGTTTGCAAATTATTTGTTAATTTCGCACTTAATTTTTAATGTTTAATATAAAAAAATATTTATGGAGTGGTTTAAGAAAAAAATGAGAGTCTTTCTTTTTGTCTGTTTGTTATTCCCTTTTTATAGTTATGCGGCAAAGATTTCTTTGTCTATAAGTGGTAAAATAGAAGATCATTCAGCAATGCTTTATTTTCCTGACGGGAGAGAACTTCCTATTTCAATAGATGCTTCAGGAAAGGGAGAATTGGTAGTCGATGTTACGGAGCCTGTTTATGTGGCATTAGGTTATCATTATATAAGTCGTACTTTGTTGCTTACACCTGATACAGATATACAAATTTCTTTTGAAAATAAAAAATTTGGAGAACGTGTAGCCATTACAGGCACAGGTTCACAAGTAAATATCTATTTGAATAACGGACGTTTGAAAGCAGCAGAAATTGATGATATGGCATTAGGAGAAAAAGCGTTCTTTTTGAAAATGGATAGTATTTTGAATGTAAATCTGCAAGAGTTGGATCATGCCGGATTATCAGAGGAAATTAATGAAATGGAGAAAATACGTTTGAAATATTTTACTTGTGCTACATTGCCTTCTTATCCTTATTTCCATATGCGTATAGCTAAGGATTCTACTTATGAAGCTTCTTTAGAATATTGGAGTAAGTTACAGGAGTTGATAGTTATGGATGCTTCTTTGTTGCGATATGACGAATTCCGTTCATTTTTGGTTGAGGCGGTAAGCAGAGTGGCAAGAAAACAATACCCGGAATCAAAGTCTTTGGATGCGGTAGTCCGATATGTGGAATCGGAAGTGAAGGAGCCTAGTATTGCAGAGTTCTTAATAAATAAGAATGTATATGCTTATGTAGAGAGATATGGACTTGATTCTGCTGATGCTTATTGTGCTGTGTTCGATCGGTATGTAAAATCACCGCTATTGGTGAAGAATTTTGAGACATTGTGCAATCGTTGGCGCAAATTGTCGGTAGGAGCTCTTTCTCCAAATTTTAACTGTACGGATTTGTCTGGTAAAAAAGTTTCTCTTTCTGATTTTAAGGGAAAGTATGTATATATAGATATTTGGGCTACTTGGTGTGGTCCTTGCCAACGTGAAATTCCACATTTGCAAAAGTTAGAAGAAAAATACCATGGAAAAGATATTTATTTTGTTAGTATCTCATGTGATAATAACAAAAAAGCATGGGAAAATAGAGTGAGGGCTGGTTTAAAGGGTATTCAGTTGCATTTTGTAAATGGAGATACATTTATGAATGACTACATGATAAAGGGGATTCCCCGTTTTATTCTTTTAGATAAGGAAGGAAAAATTATATCGGTGGATATGAGTCGTCCTTCTGATCCCAAAACAATAGCTAAATTAGATGAATTACTTAACTGACTTTTATATTAATAAATCTTTTTAATTTTATGAGTGAAGAATCAGTAAACTCAAGAAGGTGCAAAGGGGGAAATCTGTTTTTTTCAAGAATTCTTTTTTGTATTTGTTTGTGTGGACCGGTAGCTTATGCGTTGGCAGAGGAAAGTACTGTCGTTTCAGAAATACGGCAGAATGAAAAAAAATCTATTTCGGGAGTGGTTACAGATACTAATGATGAACCGTTGATTGGAGCGACTGTATTGGTAAAAGGAACTCAGAATGGTACCGTAACAGATGTGGATGGACGTTTCCATCTGAAGGTAAACAGTGGGGAAACACTTGTGGTTTCATATATTGGTATGAAATCAAAAGAAGTGGCGGTTGTGGATGGAAAGAAAGAGCTTTTTATTCGGTTGGATGCGGACACTGAAATGTTGGATGAAGTGTTGGTTACTGGATATCAGACTTTGTCGAAAGAACGTTCTACGGGTGCGTTTTCTAAAGTTTCTACTGAAAAGTTAGAGTTGAAACGTATGGATAACTTGTCTTCTATGCTTGAGGGACAAGTGGCTGGATATGTGAATGGACAGATTCGTGGTGTCACAACCATGAATGCTGTCGCGAATCCGATGGTCGTGATTGATGGATTTCCTGTAGAAAATACAACATTAGACAGAATAGGGCAGACAACTGAAAATATGCCTGATTTAAATCCGGAAGATATTGAAAGCGTAACAGTGCTGAAAGATGCTGCTGCTGCTTCTATCTACGGTGCGCGAGCTGCTAATGGCGTGATTGTGATTACTACGAAAAAGGCTAAAGAAGGTAAAGCGGAAGTAAGTTTTTCTTCTACCTTTACAGTGCACCCTTATTCTTATTATAAAAAAAATCGGACTAATGCGGCTGATGTTATTGCTATGGAACGTGAATGGGCGACTATGGCATTGAGTACGCCTGAGGCTGCGGAGATGCAGGCTGCCGATTTGCGTGAAAACGGACCATATCCTAGTTTGGGAGTTAATACTTTGTTAGATATGTACACTGGGAAAATCAGTATGGCTGAGGGAGATAAAATTCTGAATCAGTTGGCTTCCTACGGTTATCAATATTATGATCAGGCAGAAAAATATGGTAAGCGTAACCCTTTTTACCAGCAGTATAATTTGAGGGTAGGTAAAACAACAGAGCGTAATTCTTTTAATTTCTCTACTACTTATTGGGATAATGATTATGAGGATATAAATCATAGTGATTGGAAATTAGGTATCAATATTACTAATTCATTACAGCTAACCAATTGGTTGCATTTTGATACAGGCGTTTATCTGAAATATGGCAAAGAGAAGAACCAGTCATATGATTTGTTTGATCCGGGCTTTTCTGTCATGCCTTATGATCCGTTGGTCAATGCAGATGGAAGTTATTTTGTGGCACCTTCACAAAGTGACAAGTCACGTCGTGATTTAGTGGATCAATATGGGCTGTATTCAGAAGATCTCGTGCCGATGGATGAGTTGAATTATGCTCTTAATACAACCAAAACTTTTGAAACCCGCGCTTATGCTAAGTTGAAGTTTGATTTGACTTCTTGGTTGAATTACAATGTGATGTTCCAATATGAAACAAGTGATTCGGATTATGAATCATTGGGTGAGAAAGAGTCAAATTTTATGCGTAAGCGTATTAATGATTTTACCAGCAAATCACCTAATGGCAGTTCTTTGGTATATAATCTGCCGAATGGAGATTCGTTTCATACGTTGAAGAACAGCAAACATAGTTATAACTTCCGTCAACAGTTGAGTCTTGATAAAACATTTGATGAAAAGCATAATTTAGTATGGATATTAGGACAGGAAGTGCGCCATTCATTGATTAATTTTGATGAAAATACGGTATACGGATATGATCCGGAGCTTAAAACATGGCAAAATTATAATATGAAAGATTTGGCTTATTTTTCGGGCTTGTTAGGATCTGCTCAGTTAGATCAGAATAGTATTGCTTCGTCTCGTGAATTGCTTAATCGTTTTGTTTCCTTCTATTCGAATGCATCGTATACGTATGATGATAAATATGTACTTTCTGGAAGTATTCGTTGGGATCGTTCGAACTTGTGGGGAACTAATTCGAAATACCAGAATAAACCTTTATGGTCAGTCGGGGGAAGTTGGAATATCTATAAAGAGAAATTCTTTCAAGCGGATTTTGTAGACATGTTGAAATTACGCGCTTCATACGGTATTGGTGGTAATATTGGGCGTAATACAGCTCCCTATCTGATAGCTTCCTATTATGATTCCAGCCTTGTGGATGGTATGGCAGGGTCTGTGAATACTCCTCCCAATAAGGATATCCGTTGGGAAAAGACAACGACTGTGAATGTAGGTGTAGATTTTGCTTTGTTCCGTCATCGTCTGTCGGGAACAATAGAGTATTATAATAAATACAGTGTTGATCTACTTGCCGCTATAAATGGTAGTCCTACACAAGGGTTTGGCTATACAACGTTGATGACGAATAATGGAAAAATGGTAAACCGGGGAGTGGAAATCACTTTGAGCGGAGAGATTATCCGTCAGAAGGACTTTAGTTGGAACGCTTCATTGTTATATGCATTTAATCGTAATAAAGTAAAACACATCAGTGTGCAACCAAGTTTGTGGGATAGCCGTATAAGTATGCCTACCAGTTATCCTATGGTTGGAAAACCATTATATGGTATTTATGCGTATAAGTGGGCTGGATTGAATGAGAATGGTGATCCACAGGTATATGATGCGGAAAATAATGTCACTTCAGGTCCTGCACGTGATTATCATGCATTGGTTTATTGTGGTACGACTGTTCCTATACATAATGCTTCGTTAACCAATGTATTACGTTATAAAGGTTTTGAATTTTCAGCAATGCTGATATTGGATGCAGGTCACAAGTTGCGGTCAAGCAATATTCCAAGCATTAATATGTCGAACGGACGTATTACATCTACTGCTAAGGGTATAGTGGACCGTTGGACTCAGCCTGGGGATGTAACGGACGTACCACGTCTGCTTTTCTCTAATGATACGGAGAATTTTAATACACACCGTACGGAATTATATCGTTATTCGGATTTGTTTGTGTATGATGCATCAAATATTCGTTTGAGTAATATTTCATTGGCGTACAGAGTTCCGGCCCATTGGTGCAAGAAAATTTCTCTTTCCGGCGCTCGTCTTCAGTTCAATGTAGAGAATGTAGCAACATTTGCTTTTGATAGTAAAGCGAATTACGATTTAGGCGGTAAAGTGAAACCGAATTATGTATGGGGATTGTATTTGAATTTTTAAAGGATGAATAATATGAAAAAACAAATGATAAAGATAAGCAGTCTGCTTTTTGTTATGGTGGCTATGATGCTTTCCGCTTGTGATGATTATTTGGATGATGTGCCGAAAGGGCAGAAGATTCCGAAGACATGGGAAGACTATAATGCTTTTATCCGAAATAATTTTTCCTACCATTTTCTTGATCCCGATCAGCTTGCGGTATTAGCAGGAGATATATTTAAACTTCCTTCTGCCGTAACTAGTCCGTCGTTAACACGTGCCAATTATTACGCAGATGAATCTGTAAATCGAATAGACTTAATGACAGGCAATGATAAGAACCCTTATTTTAATGCTTATGAGGGACTTTTTGCGTGGAATCTAATCGTAGAGGATGTACCGGATGCGACAGAATGTACGGAGGTTCAGCGCCGTCAGTTAATAGCTCAGGGACGTGTTCTTAGAGCCATGCATTATTTTTATTTGGCTAATTTTTATGCTGACCAGTATGATGAGGCTACTAAGGATAAACTGTCAGTTCCTTTGATAACTTCGGCTTCTGTGGAGGCTCCGTCGCCGCAGGTAACTTTGCAAACAATCTATGAGTTTATGCTTGATGATTTGAATAAGGCGGTTGAAGATCTGCCTGTACATAGTGAGTCGATTCTTCATCCTAATCGGGCACTTGGATATGGTATGTTGGCTCGAGTGTATTTGTCTATGGGGGATTATGACAATGCTTTGAAGAACGCTTCATTGGCATTGGAGCAAAATGACCAGCTTTTTAACTGGATAGATCTTTATGAGGCGGATAAGGAGCGCTATGATGATCCCAAGAATTATACATCAGGGGTAGCCGGTAATCCTGAAACAGATAATGTAGAGAATTATATTTATTGTTATGGATCTTCCACTTCAGGCTGGACTGGCTTGAATAACACAAGCTACGCTATTTCTCCTGAACGGGCGGCTCGTTTTGAAAAGGGGGATACTCGTCTGCTGACCCATTGGAAATCCAGAGTGTCATCTTCCGGTATTCCTTATTATGCGGGTATCTATGCTTTGGAAATGAATAAAGGAGGTATGCGTTCACCTGAAATGTATTATATAAAGGCCGAATGTTTGGCTCGTAAAGGGGGAGAAGCTAATATTAGAGAAGCAATGGAACTGGTGAATAAGGTGAGAAAAACACGTATTCTTCTTGAGTTTTATCAAGATTGGACTGCTGCAACAACGAAAGAAGCAGTGGAAAAAATAATAAGAGATAAAGAGAGTGAATATATCCAGACTCAGGTTATATATTGTGATTATAGACGTTTGAATAAGGATCCGGAGTATGCCCGTACTTTTCCACGCACTATTGAAGGAAAAGAGTATATTCTAAAGTCTGATTCGCATTTATGGATTATGCCTTTTCCGCGTGAAGCCGTATCTAATCCTGGAAATGGAACGATTACACAGAATGTGGAAAAGTAATAAAGCGATAATTTTGCGATAGAATTTATATTATCGATAGGAGTATTCTGAAAAGATTAAGAAATATCCGGATATCCTATAGAGAGAAACAAAAAGAGGCTGTCTCAAAATAGAGTTGAGATGGCCTCTTTTGTTTCATCTCCAATTGAAGTCATTTGGATTTTTCTCAAAA